>JBOGFE010000440.1:0-3580 GCA_050741935.1 Acidimicrobiia bacterium
GGCCACGACCACGGCGGCGCCGGCCATCAGGTCCAGTCCACCGGGCAGGGCGGCGACCCGTCCGCCGAGCTTCGACACCGCCCCCAGGACCGCATCGAACCCGCGGCTCACGGCGCGGACCAGCCGGACGGGGCCGGAGGCCACCCCCCCGCCGGCCACGGCCACCGCCGCCGTCGACGCCGTCTGGGCCATGCCGCTCTCGGCGGCCATGGTCCGGTAACCAGGCGGCGGCGGCACGGCGGGCCCGCAGCAGCAGCGAGTCGACGGCCCCGAGGGAGAGCCCGAAGGCGGCGGCGATCTCCGGCGGCCGGCGGCCCTCGACGTCGCGGGCGTAGAGCACCTCCCGCTGGCGGCGGGGCAGGCGGCCCATCACCGAGCGCAGCGTCTCCACCCGCTCCTGGCGCAGGGCGTGCTCCTCGGGCCAGTCGGCCGAGGTCCCGGGAAGCACGGCCACCGCCGGGCGGGCCAGGTCCCGGGTCCGGGCCCGGGCCACGTCGACCGAGACGTGGCGGGCGATCACCTGGATCCACGCCCCGAAGCGGGCCTCACCCTGGCAGCGGTCGATCCGTTCGAAGGCCCGGAGGAAGGCGACCTGGGCCACCTCCTCGGCGTCGGCCGTCCCCTGGCGGCGGCAGCTGGCCACCACCGCCGGGTAGTGGCGCCGGTACAGCTCGGCGAAGGCCTCTGTGCTCCCGGCCTGGGCCTGGTGCACCAGCCCGGAGTCCCCGCACTCCCCCAGTCCGCCCCCCGCCATCAGCGTCCCCCAACGCTCGACGCCCCAGAAGCCCTAATGCTTGCCTCATACAACCATCGCTGGCAAGTGGAACCAGGCCGGGCCGGCGGAGGATGGCCGGTAGCCTCGGAGCGTGATCAAGGTGCGGGTCCTGCGGGACGTGTCCGACGAGGAGCTGGCCGAGGTGCGGGACCTGCTCGACGCGGTGGAGGCGGCCGATGATCACGCCGCTCTGGGAGAGCACAAGTGGCTCGACCTGGTGAACGGCTCGGGCCGGTGCTTCGCCGGCATCGTGGCCGAGGACCCGCCGCACCCGCACCCCGTCGGCTACGCCCACCTGTCGGCAAATCCGGGGGCACCCCGCACCCCGGGCAATCCGGGGGCACCCCGCACCCCGGGCAATCCGGGGGCACCCCGCACCCCGGGCAATCCGGGGGCACCCCACACCCCGGGCACCGGCGCCCACTTCGGCCTCGAGGTGGCCGTCGACCCCCAGCACCGGGGCGTCGGCGTCGAGGTGGCCCTCGTGGACGCCGCCCTGGAGCTGGCCGGCGCCGAGGGCGGAGGTCGGCTGCACTTCTGGGTGTTCCGGCCCACCCAGATCCACGACGCCCTGGCCCACCGGCTCGGGTTCACCCGGGGCCGGGAGCTCTACCAGATGCGCCGGCCCCTACCCCACCCCGAGGCGGCCCGGTGGCCGGCCGGTGTGCGGGTCCGCCGCTTCATCCCCGGCCAGGACGAGGAGGCGTGGCTGGTGGTGAACAACGCCGCCTTCGCCGGGCATCCGGAGCAGGGTACCTGGGACCGCGGGACGCTCGAGCGCCGGGAGGCCGAGGCGTGGTTCGACCCCGCCGGCTTCCTCCTGGCCGAGGACGAGGACGGGCAGGCCGGCTTCTGCTGGACCAAGGTCCACGAGGGTGGGGATCCGGGCGAGATCTATGTGATCGCCGTGGACCCGACCCGCCAGGGCACCGGCCTGGGGCGGGCGCTCGTCCTCGGCGGACTGGCCAGCCTGGCCGAGCAGGGTTGCCGCACCGGGATGCTGTACGTGGACGCCTCCAACCAGGCGGCCGTCGGGCTCTACCGGGCGCTGGGCTTCGACGTCCACCACGTGGACCGGGCGTACGTGGCCGACGTCGCCCCGGCGAGCGGGTGAGCCTCACCCGCTACGGGGCCCGCCTCGACGAGGTCGAGAGCCTGGTCGCCTCCTGGGGTGAGCCGCCCTACCGGGCCCGCCAGCTCTGGGACGGCCTGTACCGGCGCCGGGCGCCGCTCCCGGACCTGACCGACCTGGGCAAGGCGCTGCGGGCCCGGCTGGCCGAGGCGCTGCCCCTGGAGCTGGTCCCCTGCACCGAGTCGGTGGCCGACGGGGGCGACACGCTCAAGTGGCTGTGGAGTGCCGGGTCGGCCGCCGGGGCCCGGGGTGTCCCCGATGCCCAGGTCGAGACGGTCCTCATGTGCTACCCGGGGTCCCGGGCCACGGTGTGCGTGTCGTCCCAGGCCGGCTGCGCCATGGGGTGCACGTTCTGCGCCACCGGCCAGGCCGGCTTCGAGCGCCACCTGGGCGCGGGCGAGATCGTCGAGCAGGTCGTCCGGGCCCAGCACGCCAGCCCCCAGCGGGTGTCGAACGTGGTGTTCATGGGGATGGGCGAGCCCCTGGCCAACCTCGACGCCACCCTGGCCGCCATCGATCGCCTCCACGGCGACCTGGGCATCTCCGCCCGGCACATCACCGTGTCCACCGTGGGCATCTCCCCCGGTATCCGCCGCCTGGCCGCCCAGCCGCTGCCCGTCACCCTGGCCGTCTCCCTCCACGCTCCCGACGACGAGCTGCGCGACCAGCTGGTGCCCATCAACCGGCGCTATCCCCTCGACGACATCCTGGCGTCGGCGGCCGAGTACATGGAGACGTCGGGCCGGAGGCTGTCCTTCGAGTACGCCATGATCGCCGGCGTCAACGACAGCCCGGCCCAGGCCGCCGCCCTGGCCCGCCGGCTGTCGGGCCTGGGGGCGCACGTGAACCTGATCCCCCTCAACCCCACGGCCGGCTTCGGCGTCCCCGCCTCCCCGCCCGAGCGGATCAACCGCTTCGCCGAGCGCCTCCGGGCCGGTGGGGTCAACGCCACCGTGCGCCGCAACCGGGGCACCTCCATCGACGCCGCCTGCGGCCAGCTGCGTGCCCGCCACGCCGCCGAACAGGCCACAATGGTGGGAGTGACGAGGAAGGACTGACTGACTGTGGCCGGACCGCAACGCTTCTTCGACCCCTCCCAGCCCCAAACCCTCCAGATCGCCACCTTCCTGCTCTACCTCGACGCCGTGCTGCTGGTGATCACCGGGGGCTTCTTCTCCACCTTCGGCATGCTCTTCGCCGCCGGTTCGGCGGGGGGTGCGTACGGCATTGCCAACAGCAAGAAGTGGGGCTACGGCGTCTCGGTGGCCGTGGCGGTGCTGGCCCTCGCCCTGCCCCTGCTGGTGGGCCGGTCGCTCGGCGCCATGGTCCGCTACGACGCCGTGCAGTTGATGCTGGCCGTGGCCCTGGTGGCCCTACTGGTCCACCCGCAGAGCCGCGAGTACCAGCGCATCTGGTTCTCGTAGTCCATCACCGAGGGAATCCCCCGCCGGTGTGATCCGAGGGCCTAAATTACACGTTTGTGATTCATGGGGTACGTCCCCTGCCCCCTCGGGATGCCCGCGGTCGCTTCACCCGGGCGCTCCCACCCCCACCGCCGCCCCCGCCGCCGGGGCTCCCCATCACCGCCGTGGTCGCCTTGGCTTTCGTGCTGCTGGCCGGCGCGGTGGCCGTCCGCGCCGGGTGGGTGCCGCAGCCGGGGGGTGCCCCGGTAC
>JBOGFE010000441.1:0-4413 GCA_050741935.1 Acidimicrobiia bacterium
AGGTGCTCCTCGACGAACTGCGAAGACGGCACCAGCCCAACCGGGCCGGAAAAGACCGCCACCTCCGCCGAGCAATCGACGGCAGCCTAAGAACGTGCAACCCATGCACACTCAATGGCAACGGTCCCCCAGGAGGGCGGCGGCGATCCCGAGGCGCTGCTTCATGCCCAGCGAGTAGCTGCGGTAGCGGTCGTCGCCCCGGTCGCCGAGGCCGACCCGGCCCAGGAGGTCGGGGATGGGCGCCGGGTCGTGGCCGCCGACGGTGGCGAACACCCGGAGGTTCCGGACGCCGGAAAGCGCCGGGTAGAAGGCGGGGTTCTCGATCAGGGCGCCGACCTCGGGGAGGTAGGCGGCGGGGTCCTCGATGGGCCGGCCCAGCACGGTGCCCGATCCGGCGGAGGGCCGGACCAGGCCGAGGAGCATGGCCATGGTGGTCGTCTTGCCGGCGCCGTTGGGGCCGACGAACCCGGCCACCACGCCGGTGGGGAGGACAAGGTCGAAGTCGGCCACGACGGTACGGCCGCCGTAGCGCTTGGTCAGTCCGGTGACGGAGACAGCGGTGTCGGTCATGGGCCCATCGTCGGGCCCGGAAGGCTTCCCGTCGTCAGGCCGGGGGAGGCTCTTCGCCTACTCCTCCCGGGGTATCAGCTCGCCCAGCCGGGGCGGACGAGGCCGGCCTCGTAGGCGAAGACCACCAGCTGGGCCCGGTCCCGGGCGCCGACCTTGACCATGGCCCGGCTCACGTGGGTCTTGGCCGTCGCCCCGCTCATGATGAGGCGGGCCGCGATCTCGTCGTTGGTCAGCCCGCCGGCGACGAGGGTCACCACCTCCCGTTCCCGGTCGGTGAGGTGGGCCAGGTCGGGCACGGCGGCCGGATCCTTGGCCCGGGAGGCGAACTCCTCGATGAGGCGCCGGGTGACCCGGGGCGAGAGGAGGGGGTCGCCCGCCACCACGGCCCGGACGGCCCGCACCAGCTCGGCCGGCTCGGTGTCCTTGACCAGGAAGCCGTTGGCGCCCGAGCGGATGGCCTCGAAGACGTACTCGTCGAGGTCGAAGGTCGTGAGGATGACGACCTTGACCGCCGACAGGCGCTCGTCGCCGGCAATGCGCCGGGTGGCGTCGAGGCCGTCGACGCCAGGCATGCGGATGTCCATGAGGACGACATCGGGCCGTACTTCGAGGGCCAGGCGGACGGCCGCGTCGCCGTCGGCCGCCTCGCCGGTGACGGTGATGTCGTCCTGGGCGTCGAGCAGGGCCCGGAACCCGGCCCGTACCAGGGCCTGGTCGTCGGCCAGCAGGACCTCGATCACGGCGTGGTCACTCCCGTCCCGTCGGGGAGGCGGGCCAGGACCCGGAACCCGCCGCCGGGCACGGACCCGGCCTCGACCGAGCCGCCCAGGGCGGCCGCCCGCTCCCGCATCCCGGCGATGCCGTTGCCCGCCCCGGGCGGACCGGCGGTGAGGTTGTCGAGCCCCGGCGGTGCGCCGACGCCGTCGTCGACCACCTCGACGGTCACCCCGTCCCCGTAGCGGAGGCGGACGGTCACGGTCCGGGCCCGGGCGTGGCGGGTGACGTTGGTGAGCGCCTCCTGGACGATCCGGTAGGCGGCCAGCTCCACCGCCGACGGCAGCAGGCCCGGGGTGCCGTCGCGCTCCACCGAGACGTCGAGGCCCCCGGCCCGCACCCCTTCCACCAGGGCGTCGAGGTCGGCCAGGCGCGGCGCGGGAGAGCGGGGCGCCTCCGAGTTGGGCCCGTGGCGCAGCAGGTCGAGGGTGGTGCGCAGCTCGTGGAGGGCGTCCCGGCTCGCCTCCTTGATGTTGGCCAGGGCGCTGCGGGCCTGCTCGGGCTGCTCGTCGATGAGGTGCAGGGCCACGCCGGCCTGGACGTTGATGAGCGAGATGTTGTGGGCCAGCACGTCGTGGAGCTCCTGGGCCATCCGCAGCCGCTGCTCTCCGGCCCGGCGCCGCTCCTCCTCTTCGAGCGCCTGGGCCGCCTCGGTGGCCCGTTCCCGGCGGGTCCGCACCACCTCGGCCACGGCGAGGACGACGGTGACCCAGCCGGCCACCAGCGCCACGTGCACCCAGACCGGCTCGAGGGGCCCGGCCCTCGGGTCGACGATGCCGGCGACGACGTGGCCGGCGAAACCGAGGCCGGCCAGGACCCACGTCGGGCGGCGGTGCCCGGCCTGGACGGCGCTGAACAGGGCCACGACCACGCTGACGAAGATCGGCCCGTAGGGGTAGCCCAGTGCGATGAAGAGGTTCGCCGTGGCCAGGGCCACGGCCACGGACACCAGGGGCCAGCGGTCCCGGACGGCCAGTGCCGCCGGTCCGGCCAGGATCAGGGCCAGCGCCAGGGCGTCGATGGCCTTGCGGTCCGGCTGGTTGCCGGCGGCGCCGAAGGAGCCGACGACCTGGAAGAGGCCGATGCCGAGCGCGCTCAGCACGACGGCGCTCCTCGATCTCGGTCCCATGCCATCCACGGTAGGCCCGGCGGCCGTCCCCGTCGTCCGCCGGGGGGCGTAGCCGGCCCTACGCCCGGCGAGGTACACCCGTTCCGGTCGCTGATGCCGAAGGTCGCGGCCCTCGGGTGGGATCATGACCTGGACCTGACCGCTAGGCGACGGCTCGATGACAACCTCCACCTCTCCCCACCAGAGCGAAGACACCTTCCGCCACGAAGCGCTGCTGTATTCGGGGCGGGACGAGTTCGTGGCCCGCACCTCGGACTTCATCCGGGCGTCGGGCCGGGCCGGCGAGCCGATCCTGGTGGTGGTGAGCGCCGAGAAGATCAGGCTGCTGCGCTCCGCTCTGGGGGAGGACGCCGACGCGGTTCTCTTCGCCGACATGGTCGAGATGGGCCAGAACCCGGCCCGGATCATCCCGGCCTGGAGGAGCTTCGTGGAGGACCACGCCGGCGCCGGCCGTCGATTCCGCGGGATCGGCGAGCCGATCTGGGCCAGTCGCCGCCCCGAGGAGCTCATCGAGTCCCAGCACCACGAGACGCTGCTCAACGTGGCCTTCGGCGATGCCCCGGCCTGGTGGTTGCTGTGCCCCTACGACACCGCCAGCCTGGCGCCCGATGTCATCGAAGAGGCCCATCGCAGCCATCGCTTCATCTGGGGCGCCGCCGGGCATCAGCCCAGCGGCGGCTGCGGCCGGCCGATCACCGCTCCCTTCGACGGCCCCCTCCCCGAGCCGCCCATGGCGTCGGCCGAGGTCGCCTTCAATGCCGGCTCCCTGGGCCTGCTGCGCGACGTCGTCTCCGGGCATGCGGCCATCGCCGGCCTGGCCGGCAACGAGACCGCCGCCCTGGTCCTGGCCGTGAACGAGGTCGCCACCAACAGCATCCGCCACGGCGGCGGCCGCGGGACCATGCGGGTCTGGCGCGACACCGACACCCTGGTGTGCGAGGTCCGTGACCAGGGCCACATCAGAAGGCCGCTGGCCGGTCGCGAGCGACCGGCGGACGACCAGGAGAGCGGCCGGGGCCTGTGGCTGGTGAACCAGCTCTGCGACCTCGTCCAGATCCGGACGTCGGCGGCGGGCACGACCGTCCGCCTCCACATGCGGCGCAGCCGCTGACGGGGGCCCGAGTCCAGAGGCGCGCGCAACTGAGCCGCTCAGAGCGGCCCCAGTGCACGCGCCTTTGGTTGTGGCCCCGTGTCTTGTGGTTCCCGACGTGATTGACTCATGGGTCCCGAGGACGAAGGAGGCGACGATGTCCGAAGAGAAGCCGGCCGGCCAGCTGGTCTTGAACGACCCGGCCCTGCTCCAGGATCAGTGCCTGATCGGCGGCGAATGGGTGGGCGCCGACAGCGGCGGCACCTTCCCCGTCAAGGACCCCGCCACCGGCGAGACGCTGGCCGAGGTACCCGACATGGGCGCTTCCGAGACGCGCCGGGCGGTGGCGGCGGCCAAGGCCGCGCTTCCCGGCTGGCGGGCCAAGACCGGCAAGGAACGCGCCGCCATCCTGCGCCGCTGGAACGACCTGATCCTCGAGCACCGCCAGGACCTCGCCGCCCTCATGACCGCCGAGCAGGGCAAGCCGCTGCCCGAGTCGGTGGGCGAGATCATGTACGGCGCCGCCCTGGTCGAGTGGTTCGCCGAGGAGGCCAAGCGGATCTACGGCGACACCATCCCGAGCCCGTGGCCCGACAAGCGCATCGTGGTGCTGAAGGAGCCGGTGGGGGTGTGCGCCGCCATCACCGCCTGGAACTTCCCGCTGGCGCTGGTCACCCGCAAGGCGGCGCCGGCCCTGGCCGCCGGCTGCACCGTGGTGGTGAAGCCGGCGGAGCAGACGCCGCTGTGCGCCACCGCTCTTGCCGTGCTGGCCGAGCGGGCCGGTGTCCCCGCCGGGGTGTTCAACGTCGTCACCGGCAGCGACCCGGCCGCCATCGGCCAGGAGCTGACC
>JBOGFE010000442.1:0-3491 GCA_050741935.1 Acidimicrobiia bacterium
CCCCGCGCTCGACCGGATGGCCCGGGACGCCATCGGGCCGGGTGACCCCTGGCCCGAGGAGGCCCGCCACGCCCTCGTCCGCCTCCTGGGGGCCGGCCCCGCCGCCGTGGGGGTGATCGAGGCCCTCGACCAGCGGGGCCTCATGGCCCGGGTCCTGCCCGAGTGGGAGGCCGTGCGATGCCTGCCCCAGCGCAACGCCTACCACCGCTTCACCGTCGACCGGCACCTCTGCGAGGCGGCCGCCGGGGCCGCTCACCTGGCCGGCCGGGTGCGCCGCCCCGACCTGCTCCTGATCGGAGCCTTCCTGCACGACATCGGCAAGGGCTTTCCCGGGGACCACACCGACACCGGGGTGGAGGTGGTGGGCCGCATCGCCCCCCGCCTGGGCTTCGTGCCCGACGACGTCGACGTCCTGGTCGACATGGTCCGTTACCACCTCCTGCTGCCCGACGTGGCCACCCGCCGGGACCTGGCCGACGAGGCCACGGTGGCCACGGTGGCCCGTCAGGTCGGCGACCTGGACCGCCTCCAGCTCCTGGCCGCCCTCACCGAGGCCGACTCGGTGGCCACCGGTCCGGCGGCCTGGGGACCGTGGAAGGCCAGCCTGGTCCGGGAGCTGGTCGACCGCACCGCGCCGGTGCTGGCCGGCCACGTGGTCCGATCCACGGCCGAGCCCCTGCCAGCCGGGACCGACGAGCTCATCACCAAGCTGGGCCAGGGCGAGGAGCTCGTCGTCGACGTCGACGGGCCCGTCCTCAACCTGGTCGCCCTCGACCGTCCCGGCCTCTTCTCCAAGGTGGCCGGCACCCTCGCCCTCCACGGTCTCGATGTCATCTCGGCCCGGGCCTGGTCCCCCGAGGAGGGCATCGCCGCCGAGCGCTTCCGGGTGCAGAGCCTCTTCGGCACCCCCGACTGGGTGGCGCTCGAGACCGACCTGCGCCGGGTCCTGGCCGGCCGGCTGTCCCTCGAGGCCCGCCTGGCCGACAAGGCCCGGGACTACGCGGCCGCTCCCCGCCCCCCGGCCGCCGCCCCCGCCCGGGTGGAGGTGACGATCGACAACGACGCCTCCGAGGTCGCCACCGTCATCGAGGTCCGGGCGCCGGACCGGATCGGGACCCTGTACCGCATCACCCGGGCCCTGGCCGAGCTTGACCTCGACGTCCGGCTGGCCAAGGTCTCGACGCTGGGCCACGAGGTGGTCGACGCCTTCTACGTCGTCGACGCCGGTGGATCCAAGCTGACCGATGCCGAGCAACTGGACGAGGTCAGCCGGGCGGTGACCGCCCATCTGTCGGCCTGAGGGCCGTCCTCAGGCCGTGGTCGTGGCGCAGCCTTCGGCCAGCCCGGCCCGGCGGGTCTCGAAATCCGCCGGCAGCTCGGCGGCGAGCAGCTCGTCGGGGGTGAACTCGCGCAGCATCCCGGTGGCGACGCAGGCCGCCTCGGCCTCGCCGGCGCCGCTGTCGAGGACGCCGGCGAAGGTGCTGGCCCGGGTCATGAGGAGCATCATGGCCGCCTCGGCGCCGCGCCCGCCGCCGGACGGCGCCGGCCGGACGGCCTCCGCCCCGGGATCGCAGCTGACCAGCTCGACGGCGGACCCGGATCGCCGCACCGTCGCCCGCTCCATGCCGTCCGCCCACCGCTCGAGGGCGCCGGCCATCTCGTCGGTGTCCCGCGCCGTGTCCCCCACGTAGCTGATCCCGGCGCACACCTGCCCGTCGCGCTCGAAGACCACGGAGGCGTCCCCGCCCCAGCCGTCGGCGGCGACCAGGGCGTCGGGGGCCGGGATCCGCTCGGCCAGCATGAACAGCCAGTCGAGGGTGCCGAAATCCGTCTCCTCGATGAGCTCGTCACCGGGTTCCAGGTCGGGCGGGTCCACCTTCTCGGGTTCGTCGCCGGCCAGGAAGCGGGCCACGTCCATCAGCTGCTCCTCGCTGGCGGGCGGGTTGCGGAGGGCCTCGTCGACCGCCTCCGGGCCCCGGGCCGCCACCAGGGCGGTGACGAACGCCTCTCCGAGGACGTACGGCGCCTGGGCCGAGGCGTTCATCCAACCCGGCACGGCGGCCGTCGACTCCTCCATCGCCGCGATCTGGCCCGCCTCCTCGGCGTCGAAGGCGGCCCGCTCGGTCTCCGGCAGGCTCCAGTAGTAGAAGTTCTCGATGCTGGTGGCGTCGCCCTCGACCACCGCCTCGAACACGGCGTTGCGGGCGTCAGTGGCGAACGTGCCGTGGCGGGAGAGGTCGAAGTGCTGGTCCTGGAGGGCGTGGACCAGCTCGTGGACGAGCGTGACCCGGACCCCCACCGTCAGTTCCGTCCCCCGCACCGTGACCCGCTCCATCTCCGAGTCGTAGTAGGCGAGGATCCCCTCCCCCGAGAGGGTGTTCTCGGCGGCGAAGAGGTCGGTCCCGGCTCCGGCCAGGCCCAGCGCCCGCGACGCCGCCTCGTAGTCCTCCAGGTCCCGACGCTCCGCCTCCGACAGGTCGGCCTTCTCCGTGGTCACCGTGGCCACGAACGACGGCTCGGTCAGGAAGTCCACGTGGACGGGATGGCGGAACTCGAGGCCCCGGCTCTCCTCCACGAAGGCGGCCAGGCCGGCGACCCGGGGGTCCCACCGGGACGGGTAGGAGGCCAGACCGCCGACGACGAAGCCGAGCACGGCCACCGTGCTCACGACCACGACGCCGGCCAGGGCGCAGATCCCCCCGATCAGCCATCCGGGGCGGCGCCGGCCGGCCGGCGGCGGCCACTGCCCCCAGTTCGGCGGGTAGGTGACGGCGGTCTCGGGCGGGGGCGGTGCCCAGACGCCGCCCGTGTGCTCCCCGATGTCCATCCCGCCCTCTCCGTCCTCTCCGCCCGTTCGTCCCACCGATCGGCCGGGAGGTCACGAACTTGAGGCCGGGAAACCCGTAACGATTACGCATGGCGGCTTGGAGTGCGGTCCGTATTGTCGAATCCCGGGCCCAAACGCGCACAAAAGGGGGCGACGTGCACGAAGAGTGGTCAAAGCGGTCTTCTTGCCCCCTATCTGACGGGGCCGGTATAAATGGTCAGGTGCTGTTCATCAGTGCGCTGGACTCACCAGTTGCCTTCGTCGTCGCTACAGAGAGTGAGCCAGAGGTTTCGGGGTGGGGGGAATCGGGCTGAGTCACCTTCCGTGCGCCGCGCCGCCAGGAAGGATCATCCGAGGCTGGGGAGCAAGGGAGGTCAGGGGAATGTCACGCCGTCTTTCGGCCCTGCTGGTTCTAGGGCTCGTTCTCGCCGCGGCGTGTGGCGGTAGCGCCGCACAACGGGAGGCACTCCAGGTCCAGGCTCAGGAACAGAGCCAGTCCGCACCGGTGGCCGGGGATGCCACCGCCGGAGCGACCGACTACGGCACCGCCGCCCCGGACGCGGGCACGTCGAGTGACCCCGGCACCGCCGCGGGCTCGGCCACGCCGAGCGGTGGTGGCACCAGCGCCGGGCCTTCGGCGCGTTCGGGGAGCGCGGCCCCGGCG
>JBOGFE010000443.1:0-7031 GCA_050741935.1 Acidimicrobiia bacterium
GTGAGGGGGGTCTCGCCCCGGGAGGCGTAGTAGGCGAGGGCCTGGCCGGCGTGGTCGTCGGCCCGGTCGACGACGGTCGCCCGGTGGTAGGCGACCGAGTCTTTCCCCATCATCCGCATCCACGCCACGGCGTCGACACCCCCGGCAACTTTGTTGCAATCGTGTTCCGCTCTTTCGTGATTGTGGCGTTCAGGGGAGTGGTTCGTAAAGGGCTATTTCGTGAATTGGTATTGGGGGGTAATGGTGGTCATTGGAGGTCATTGGGTCATGGTGATTTCGGGGTTTGATGGGTTGGGTTCGGTTGTCGAGAGGAGCGCGGGCGCTCGGCAGGCGGGTCGACTGCCAGCGTGGGCTCCCGTCTCGTCCACCGGCGAGTCGGGAATGAGAGCAGGCAACCGGGAAGGTCGCCCGATGCAGACGGAAAGAAACTTCTTCGATCGGGAACCGTTTTAGCGGGTTTCGGGAACCACACCGGGAAGGTGACCGGGAACCGGGAAGCGCAGAATGGATTTCATGATTCTCGCGTCGCGAAATCCGTCGACGGGCGCCAGTCGTCGGTCATGAAGGCAACTCATGGACTCCGGTCGGAACGGGCGGAAAACACAGCGGCTTCAAATGACCCGGTCGCATTTCCCGGACCAGGACGCGCATAGGTATGGGCAAAGAGACTGTCACAGGAGGAACCTAGAATGGCCACGACGACTGGGGAGAGCGGCGGCAACAACGGAGAACGGCCGCCGCTCATGGACATCGAGGAGGTGGCGAGGCGACTCTCGGTCGGTGTGAGGCACGTGCGCCGCCTCGTGGCCGAGAAGCGCATCCCGTATCGGAAGTGGGGACACCTCCTCCGATTCGAGCGGGACGAAATCGAGGAGTGGATCCAGGCGACGAAGGTGCCGGTGCGACCGCCGGCCGACTGGCCGGAGATCGGCGGGGGGCGGCGGCTCGGCGCCGGGCTGAGCGAACCCCGCCGGCCTTGTGCCTGATCCAGGGTGAAGGAGGAGCGATGGCATCCGTACGGCAGAAGGAGAGCGGGCGCTGGGAGGCCCGGTACCGCGACGCCCGGGGCCAGATGCACGCCCGGACGTTCCCGACCAAGGGCGAGGCCACCCGCTGGGCGAAGGAGCTGGAGACCGACGTCCGGCGAGGGGAGTGGGTGGACCCCCGCCTCGCCCGCACGACCTTCGCCCAGTGGGCGGCGGAGTACCTCACGACGATCGTCCACCTCCGGGCCGTGACGCGGGGCGACTACGAAAGGATCGTCCGGGTGCACCTCCTCCCCGCCTTCGCCGACGCGCCCGTCGCCCACATCGAGCAGGTCGACGTCCGGCGCTTCCTGGCCGAGAAGCAGGCCACCGGGTTGGCCCCCAAGACGCTCCAGAAGATCCGGCTCGTGCTCCGCCAGATCCTCGAGACCGCCCGGGGATCAGGCGCGATCAAGGCCAACCCCTGCCAGGGGCTCCGGTTGCCCCGCGCCCAGCAGAAGGAGCCGATCTTCCTCACCGCCGAGCAGGTCGACCTGCTGGCCCGGTCGGCCAGGCGCCCCTACGACCTCCTCATCCGCTTCGCCGCCGCCACCGGGCTGCGGCCGAGCGAGTTGTGCGGGCTGCGCATCGGGCGGCTCAACCTCGTCAAGGGAACGGCCGAAGTCGCCGAGGCGCTCACCGTCGTGCGGGGCCGGGTCGAGGTCGGTCCGACCAAGACCCACATCCGCCGCACGGTGGCGATCCCCCGGTTCCTCTGCGACGACCTCGGCGCCTACCTCGCCGCCCGCAGCCAGGCCGCGGGCCTGGCGCTCACGTCGGACGACTACCTGTTCACCGCGCCCGAGGGCGGCCCGCTCCGCCGGGACCTGCTCCACAAGCGCTATTTCCGGCCGGCAGTACTCAAGGCCGGTCTCCCCGAGGGCTTACGGGTCCATGATCTCCGCCACTCTTGTGCCTCGATCCTGATCGGCCTCGGCGCCCATCCGAAGGTGATCCAGGAGCGCCTCGGGCACTCCTCGATCATGGTGACAATGGACGTCTACGGCCACCTCTTCCCGTCCCTCAACGACGCCCTGACCGAGCGTCTCGACGAGGTCTTCCGGGCCGCCCGGCAGCCGGCGTCTGAGGCTCCGCCCCACAAGATCGTTCCCCTCCGGTGATCATCCAGCGGCCGCTTCCGTGAGGATCGAACCCGGCGGTCTGTTCGAGTGGGGAACCGAAATCGGACCTGTCCGGCTCGAGCTGCTCGCCGAGATCGAGATCGCCGGCACCACGCTCCATCTCCGCGACGTCGCCGTCTTTCCCAGTGGTACGCCGCGAGCCTCGGTCGGCGCTGCGGCCCTCCTGCGAGTCTTGCGGCGAGAGCTCGTCCCGGAGGTCAAGGCCAGCGGGTTCGAGAGGCTCCGAATCACCGGAACGCGGCTCTCGGGTACGCACCCAGGGCGTAACCTGGATATCACGATCAATCTGACCAGGGGCTCGACATGATCGCCGGAGTGACCGAACGAGCATCTGCGATGTGGGAAGAGGGGTCCCGCTGGGACGCCATCCTGGAAAACCTCCGCGCCGAAGGGTTCTCGAAGATCGACTGCATCCGGGCGACGGTCGAGGTTCTGCGGTTGCCGTTGGCCGACGCCAAGCGACTAATCCACGAGAGTCGCGCCTGGGCCGACCGGCGCGACCAGGACGACCAGTGGCACGACGCTCTGATCGCCGAACTCGAGGCCGAGGCGTCCCGCCGGCCGGCTTGACCGCCGGCGAGGTAGGCACGTGCCCGTGACCGACCGACGAAACCCCTGGGCGGTGGACGAAGTCGACCCGGCGATCGTGGAGCGCATCGCCGCCACCCACGTGCCGGACCCCGACGCCGTAAGGATGGGAGTCGACATCGTCGGCGATCCGCATCGGGAGGACAACGAAGGTTTCAACTGGACGCGGCTTCGCTGCACCCGCAACGTCGACGACGTGATCCCCGGCTCCACCGTCGTCATGGGCAGCTCGATCGGCCGGTACCTGGCCAAGGTGGTCGCCTGGGACTTCGAGGTCAGCGACGACGATCCGATCGTGACGCTCGAGCTGCTGCCCGTCACAACGGGCTCCGTCGAACGGGCGCTGGCCCGGTGCAGACCGCCCAAGGCCTGACGACGACAAGCCAATGAAAGAACGGCCGCTGCTCGTCACCACATTGCTCGGAGTGGTCCAGAACGGTGGGCGAGTGAGTGCTCACGTCGGCACCTGGGACGGCGATGGAGAAATCAGGGAGGGCGACCTGGTGCTGGTTACCGATGCCGGCGCAGGGCCCTACGAGGCGGTCGTCGAGTCCATCAGCGGCTCCTGGGCGAACCTACGGGTCACCGCCTTCTCCCCCTCACGCTGAGCGCGCACTTTCCCAGGCGGCTTGGGCGGCGGCTGAACGAGCATTCAGACCACAGACAGACCACAAACGGACCACAAAACAGTGGTCACGGACGGTCAACCAGGGTCGCTGGCGGTCATGCGAAAATAGCCTTTGAGCTGCATGTTTAGGGCTGAACGAGCCTCCGAGCAGGAACGCTCAAAGTGGCCGGGAGAGCGTTCGGGACGCTGAGGTCGCGGGTTCAAGTCCCGCCGTCCCGACTCAGATGAAGGTGCCGCTCAGGACTGGTTTCTGGCCGGTCCTGAGTCGCGTCAGGCGAGCAGGAGAGCGAGCAGCAGCCGTTGACGGGCACAGGCCGATCGGCGCCGGCTCCAGCCATCGCCCGTTGTTCCACGCCCTTCCGGTCGCTGCTTATGGACCCCAGGGCTGGGAGGCGCGCAGCCTGAGGAGCTCACGCCGGCTGCGGGGGCCGTTGACATGATTGGAGGCCTGGGGGGCGGACTCCCTCGGCGTGGCGGGGTTGAGGATGTAGGCGTCCCGCATCTTCTGGACCTCGTCGCAGTCGAGGGCGTGCCGGACGGCGTCGGGGTCGATCTCATAGGCCTCGGCGGCGTTGCGGCCGAGGATCCCGTTGCGGATGCTGCGCTCGGGGTGTGCCACTCCGTCCGTCGGCCAGTCCCCTAAGGCGGGGGAGGAATGGGGTTCCAGGTAGCTCGACCCCGACAGAGCGTTGCGGGTGGGATCGAAGCGGTCCCCGTCGAGGCCGTAGGGCAGGTGGTAGAGGGCCTTGGCCTCCTCGGTGAGCTCGAGCGCCCGCAGGGCCACGATCTGGGGCTGGGGCGAGCCGAACCACAGGCTGTCTGTTCCCCAGACCACCCGGCGGGGGCCCACGTGGCGGACGAGCTTGCCGATGAGGTGGCCGGCCCGGTCGGGGTTGCCCATGTTCAGCCACCAGGTGCCCCCCAGTTCGGCGTAGACGTTGGGGGAGTTACCGTGCTCGAGACCGGGGGGCACGAAGCTGTCGGCGTCCCAGTGGTTCTCCCGCAGGCTCTTGATGAGCCCGTCGATGCCCAGGGCGGCCGAGTCGGCCCGGTCATCCCCGGGGTAGGGGCGCACTGGTTCGGCGACGTAACCCGAGTGGTAGATGAGGAAGCGCACGTCGGGGTACTGGCGCGCCGCCGGGCCGACGTCTCGACACGCCGCTGTCTGGTAGTCGAAGCCGGGAAAGACGAAGCCCTTGTGGGCGGCCACAACGGGGGGCACGCCGGTATCCTGGCGAACGTTGAGTACTTGCTCGAGGGTGGCCATGCCGATGTCGTCGTCGAAGAACCACCCGCTGGCGTAGGGGATGTCGCCCCATGAGGGGTAAAGCTTCCAGCCCCGCAGGATCCCCCGGTAGAGCTCGGCCCGCTCCCCCATGAGGTCGAACTCCTCGTCCTGATAGCGGGGCCTGGCCCCGGGCGAGCTGCGGCTGGTGGCGCCCCGGTTGGGCATGACGAAGGCGTGCATGACGCATCGCTGGGAGCGGGCCATGCGGTTGACGAGCTCGACCGTCTCCGCCGCGCCGGCGACCGGGAGGGGCTGCGTGGTGTCGGGCGCCGAGGGAACGGCGGAGAGGACGGCGGTGACGGTGGCCGAGTCGAGGAACAGCTCCTTCAGGTAGTGGTAGCGGGACAGATTCTCGATCGGATCGACCTCCCCGCCCTTGCCGAAGAAGTAGGGCTGGCCGTCCGGCCCCACTCCGGGGAACCCACCCGCCGGGGCGGCCTGGTCGAAGAGGCCGCCCAATATGGCGGAAAAGTATGGGTTGGTGACCCGCCAGGCCCCGTCCGACTCCACGTGGTGGCTCTGGACATCGAAGACGAACTCGCCCGGCAGGTTGTTGAGCTGGGCGCCGGGGAACTCGAGATCGCAGGCAGCCGGCGTTCGCCCGCCGGCGGCCCAGGCGTAGCGCCCGAAGCGGCCGGGGGAGAGCTGATCGATGGCCCACAGGCCGACGGCGTAGGCCGCCGCGGTGCGCACGAACTCCCGCCGGCTCAGGCCGAGCTTGCGTCGGACGCGCTCCGCCTCCTCGTCTTGGAGGCGCATGATCGTCCGCTCCCGGGCCGTCGCTGGCGGAGGGACGAACTCGCCGTTGGAAGCCGGCAGGATGTCGAACGGCATTCCCTCGGGAAGCTCCGGCCACCTTGCCCCTTGACGTGGCATCGGGAACCTCACCCCCCTTCTTGGCGAAGGTAATCGAGGCACTGATCCACGCTCCCGCCCAGCAGGAGGCAGAACGCCACCAGGCGCGGGTCAAGCTGTTCCTGACGAGGGGAGGATTCATCGGAGGCGGAGACGATGGAGGCGGGGGAGATGACCACCACACCCGGAAGCGCCAGGACGGCGACTCCTGCGGCCAGACCCCTCGCGATCACGCGACGCATGCCAGAGACAGTACGGATCGCCCCTTTCGGTTTCCTTTCGGTTCGGGCTGGGGCAGCATGAGCGCCGGTGGCGGTGATCGAGATCCAGTTGCTCGGGCGGTTCTCGGTGCGGAAGTCCGGCGAGGAGATCCCCCCGGCGAGGTTCGGTGGTCGCCTCGTGCGCGTCCTCGTCCGATTCCTCGTCACACGGAGGGGCGGCTTCGTCTCCCGGAACGTGCTGGCCGAGGCGCTGTGGCCCGAGCGGATGCCGGCCGATCCCACCGCCAGTCTCTGGACGCTGATCCGGCGGGCCCGCGCCGCCCTCGGGGACCCTGCGCTCATCGTCACCGGCCCGGGCGGGTACTCCTTCGCTGGGGGAGAGGCCTGCGTCGTCGACACCGAAGTGTTCCTGGCCGCGGTGCAGGCGGCTCACGACCACCTGGCCGCCGGCCGCGTGGCCGCTGCCTTCGGCGAGTTCCGTTCCGCCCTGGAACGGTGGGCCGGCGAGCCCCTGGCCGAGGACGCCTACGACGACTGGGCCCAGGAGCCACGGGCGGTGCTGACCCGGGCCTACCTTTTGGCCCTGGAGGGAGGGGCGGAGGCCGCCCTCGCCCTCGGTGAACCGGGCCAGGCAGTGGTCCTGGCCGAACGGGGCGTCGCCCGGGAACCGCTCCGGGAGTCCGCCGCCCTCCTCCTGGCCCGGGCCCTGGCTGCCTCGGGTGACCTGGTAGCCGCCTTGCGGACGATCGACGCACTCCGGGGGCGTCTCGCCGAGGAAGCGGGGCTCGGGCTTTCGCCCCACGCGGTGGCTCTCGAGACCCGTCTCCAGCGGGGCGAGCCGGTACCCGGGACACCGCGCCCGCCCGCCATGGCACCGCTGCGTCCGGCCTTCGAGGGCCTTGCCTTCGTCGGGCGGGACGAGGAACTCGGCGCCGTGCTGGCGGCCGTGTGCGGAGCGGAGCCGGGGACGGTGCTGGTGGCCGGTTCAGCGGGGACGGGGAAGTCACGTCTCCTGGCCGAGGGGGTGGGGCGCTTGGAGATGCCGGTGCTCGCCCTTCGGGCCTTCCTCCCCGAACGGAACGAGCCGTGGAGCCTGGCCCGGGCGCTGCTGCGGGAAGCGCTCACCCTGGACCTCGGGGCCGCAGAGGCCGTCCCCGAACGCGCCGCGCCGGCCCTGGCCGACGTCGTGCCCGAGTTCGGGGAGCTGCGTCCCGTCGGCGCCGTCGAAGGCGACCCCGAGAGCCGCCGGGCGCTGGCCCTCGAGGGGGCGGCCAGGGTGATGGC
>JBOGFE010000444.1:0-3136 GCA_050741935.1 Acidimicrobiia bacterium
TTCCTGGCCCGCAAGCCCGCCCGCGCCCCCGTCCCGGTCCGGGTCCCCGTCCCCGTCCCCGTCCCCGTCCCCGTCCGGGTGCCTTCGTCGGCGCCGGCGGCGCACCCCGTCGCCGTGGGTTTGGGCCTCGACGAGGAATGGGTAGGCCCTGCACCACTAGCAGTCGGACGGGCCCGGTAACCCCGCGTGTGGCGGTGACCCCGGGCCCGTGCCGCGCCCGGATTCAGATGATGCCCGCCTCCCGCCAGGCGGCGAGCTCCGCCGGCGAGTGGCCGAGGCGGGCGCCGAAGACCTCGTCGTTGTCCTGACCGAGGTCCCGGCCGAGCTCCCGCACCGCCCCGGGCGATCCCGTCAGACGGGCGACGACCCCGGGGACGGCCACCTCGCCGAGACGGGGATGGTCGGCCCGGACCACCGTGTTCCGGTGCCGGTACTGGGGGTCGTCCATGATGTCGGCGATGGTGTAGACGGGGGCGATGGCGGCGTGGAAGGCTTCGAAGGCGGCCTCCACCTCGGCGCTGGTGTGCTTGGAGATCCAGCCGCCGATGGCCTCGTCGAGGGCGTCCTGGTGCTCGAGGCGCCCGGTGCTGGTGGCGAACCACTCCTCGGCGATGAAGTCCTCCCGCCCGATGAGGCGCATGACCCGCTCGGCGATCGACTGGGAGCTGGCCGACAGGCCGAACCAGCGCCCGTCGGAGGCCTGGAAGGTGTTGCGGGGGGCGGTGAAGGGAGCCCGGTTGCCGGTCCGCTCCTGGATGATGCCCATCTGGTCGTAGAGGGTGGCCTGGGCGCCGAGCAGGAAGAAGAGCGGCTCGTAGATCGACAGGTCGACGATCTGGCCGGCGCCCGTCTCGTCCCGGTGGCGCAGGGCGGCCAGGGTGGCGAAGGCACCCACGCAGCCGGCGACGCCGTCGGCCAGGGCGAAGGGCGGCAGTGTCGGCGGCCCGTCGGGATAGCCGTTGAGGTGGGCGAAGCCGCTCATGGCCTCGGCCAGGGTCCCGAAGCCGGGCCGGCCCGAGTAGGGACCGTCCTGGCCGAAGCCGCTCACCCGGATCATGACGAGGCCGGGATTGGCGGCCGAGAGCGTGTCCCAGCCCAGGTTCCAGCGCTCCAGGGTGCCGGGCCGGAAGTTCTCGATGAGGACGTCGGCGCCGGTCACCAGCTCGGCGAAGAGCTCCTGGCCGGCGGGCCGGGACAGGTCCAGGGTGACGCACGCCTTGTTGCGGTTGATGAAGAGCCAGAAGAGGGACACGCCGTCCTTCTCCCAGCCCAGGTGCCGCAGTGAGTCGCCGCCGGGATGCTCGACCTTGGTCACCTCGGCCCCGTAGTCGCCCAGCAGCGTGCCGATCATGGGCCCGGCGAAGAGCGTGGCGGCATCGACGACCCGGAGTCCCTCAAGCGGCGGCACACCCCTGTCTTAGCAGGGCGGCCAGCCTGCCCATGGTGTCGGCTCCCCACTCGTGGACGTCCTCCCACCAAGCGTCGTTCCACAACCAGCCCTCTGCCTCCGCCGCCTGGCGCTTGGCCCGGTCGCGACGGCGGTCGTCGGGGGACAGGTGGTGCCGGCGGCCATTGGTCTCGTAGGCGACCATGGCGTCCGGCCAGGCGAAGTCGAGCCGGAATGCACCCCCCGCGATGGGCCACTGGCGGTCAGGCTCAGGCATGCCGGAACGCCGGATGAGCGCCAGGAAGTCGTCCTCCAGGACGCTCTCCGTCGGCGCCGCCAGCTGGTCGAGGATGCGGCTGAGCCCAGTGACGGCCGGTCGGGACCGGGACCCTGCCCGGCTCATGGTCGACCGCAGAGCCTCGGGTCGGACCAGACGCCGGTAGAGGGCGTCGTTGACCGCTCGCTCGGCGAGCCTTGGATGCTCCCGGGTGATGTCGAGCAGCGTCCTCGCCGGGGTCGTGATCGGGAGATGCCAGCGGGTGGTGACGTCGCGCCGGTCGAGCTGGTCGTCACGGTGGACGACGACACCGTCGAGCTGCTGGCGACGATGTGACGTGACGGTGATCTCGACCAGCTCCGGTTCGAAGCCGCGCAGCCCGTACACGGCGGCCGCGCACCGGTGAGAGGCGTACCCGTCCACCGCCAGACACGCGGCCATGACCTCGAGATGGAAGTAGGGACGCACCGATGCGGGCCGGTAGACGCCACGCCGGTGGGCGACCCAGAGACCGGACTCGAGCCGCAGGACGACCTGCCGGCTGGTCAGCCCCGCGTCGAGGGCCTGGGGACGGGTGGCCAGGCTGTGCTGGCGGGCCATGAGGATGTTCAACTTCGCGTCGGGATTCACCCCGACATTCAACCGGCCGGGTGTGACCGTTTCGGCGGGGGAGGAACGTACCGGTTACGGGGGATTTGTACGTGACACGTGCAAAATGCCCGGGATGCTCGATCAGGGGTTGCGCCAGACGCTGATGGGGGTGGTGGGGCCGGCGCACGTGCTCGACGACCCGGAGCTGACGGCCTCCTACGAGGTGGACTGGACGGGGCGCTTCCGGGGGAAGGCGGCGGCGGTGGTGCGGCCGGGGACCACCGAGGAGGTGGCCGGCGTCCTCGCCCTGCTCGACAGGGACGGGCGGCCGGTGGTGCTCCAGGGGGGCAACACGGGCCTGGTGGGGGGCGGCATCCCCCACCGCGGTGAGGTGGTGCTGAGCCTCACCCGGCTGCGGGACGTGGGCCCGGTGGACCCCCTGACCGAGCAGGTCACGGTGGGAGCGGGCGTCACCCTGGCCGGGGTCCACGATGTGGCCGCCGGCGCCGGCCTCGCCTTCGGGGTCGACCTGGCGGCTCGGGACTCCGCCACCACCGGCGGCATGGTGGCCACCAACGCCGGCGGCCTGCGGGTGATCCGCTACGGCGACATGCGGGCCAACGTGGTCGGCCTCGAGGTGGTGCTGGCCGGCGGCTCGGTGCTGGCCCATCTCTCCGGCCTGACCAAGGACAACACCGGCTACCACCTTCCCGGGCTCTTCGCCGGCAGCGAGGGGACCCTCGGCGTGGTGACCCGGGCCCGGCTGCGCCTCGTGCCCCGCCTCGACGCCCGGGCCACCGGGCTCGTCGCCTTCGCCGGCGTGGAGCCCGCCCTGGAGGCCCTGGCCGAGCTGCGCCGGCGCCTGGCCGGGGGCCTGGAGG
>JBOGFE010000445.1:0-2807 GCA_050741935.1 Acidimicrobiia bacterium
GCCAGGATCCGCGAGAGCGTGGCCTCCGCCTGCCAGCGAGTCGGGGGATGGCCGAGGCGCTCGGCGCCGTCCCGCGCCGCCCGGGCCTCGGCGTCGCCCTCCTCCCGCCGGCCCAGGCTGGTGAGGGCCTCGGCCATGACCAGCCGGGCCATGACCTCGTACTTGAGGCGGCCGTGGCGCCGGGCGGCCTCCACCGCCCGGGCCGCCTGGGTGGCGGCGGCGTCGGGATCGCCGAGTCGGAGGGAGATCTCCGCCCGGGCCGCCTCGAGCCGGCACGAGACCAGCCACTGGTGGAACCCCTTGAGGGCCTGAGCCGCCTCCCACAGCCGCGGCCAGGCGGCGTCGGCCTTGCCCACCTCGCCCCCGGCCAGGTCGGCGAAGAGAAGGTCCACCTCGGCCTGGGTGATGGCGATGGGGAAGGGAGCCCGGGCGGCCACCTCGGCCGCTTCCTGGTTGCGGGTCCGGGCCTCGTCCAGGGCATACAGCTCCCGCAGGGTGCCGGCGCCGATGTTGATGGCCCGCGCCGTCCACGGCAGCACCGTGCCCAGCTCGTACGCGTGGGCCACGACGGACTCCAGCAAGGCCAGGGCCTCCTCGTGGCGCCCCGCCCCGGTCAGCCCCAGCGCCAGCTGGCCGGCATCGAAGACGAGGACCTCGCCACTGTGGATCTCCCGGGCCATGTCCACACCCCGGCGGCCGTAGCTGATGGCCGCCTCATGGTCGCCGAGGAAGTAGGAGGCGAGGCCCGCGATCCCCATGCAGAACCCCAGGTGGGACGACCGGTTCTCCGGCGGCCAGGCGTCCAGCGCCCGTTCGGCCACGGCCAGGGCCTGCGCCGGACGGCCGGCGAGGTTCTCGCCCACCGCCACCATGGCCAAGGCCGGTCCCACCAGGTCGGGCTGGTCATTGGCTTCGGCCCAGTCCGCCGCCTGCTGGCCGAAGCCCAGGGCGGTGCGGTCCTGGAGCAGCGCCGAGCACCGGGCCCGGGCCACCAACCCCTCCACCTGCTCCCGGCCGGTGAGCTCGGGCAGGAGGCCGTCGAGCTCGGCGGCGGCGGTGACCGTGTCGGCCCCCTCCATCCGCATGACCGCTCGCCGCAGGCGTACCGACCGGCGCTGGGCGGCGTCGGCCTCGGGGATGAGGTCGAGGGCCTGGGTGAGCAGCCCCACCGCCTCGCCCTTGGCCCAGGCCCGGCCGGCGTTCTCCGCCGCCGCCAACAGATACCGGACAGCCGTCTCGGGTTCCCCGGCCTCCTGCCAGTGGTGGGCCAGCAGCGAGGCGCCCGCCTCCTCCAGGTAGTTGCCGGCCAGATCCTCGAAGTAGCGGGCCACGACGGCGTGGCGTTGGCGGCGGCCGGCCCGGGGGAGAGTGCCATAGGCGACTTCCCGGATGAGGACGTGCTTGAAGGAGTACTGCTCGTCGCCCTCGACCCCCGAGCGGCGCTCCCGGCGGATGAAGTCCCGGGCTTCGAGCGAGTCGAGCAGCCGGGGCAGGTCCTGGATGGGCGTCCCCAGGCGGGCCAGGGCCCCGTGCCAGAAGACCCGGCCGACGACGGAGGCGTCGAGCAGCAGCTGCCGCTCAGGGGCGGGGAGGGAGTCGAGGCGGGCGGCGATGGTGGCTCGCACGCTGGTGGGAAGGTCGACGGCCGTCTCCGCCACCCGCTCCTCCAGGGAGGCACTGAGCTCCTCCAGGAACAGCGGGTTGCCACCGGCGCGCTCGACCAGGCGCTCGAGGACACGGGGGTCGGACATGCCGGGCAGGAGCTGGCCGACGAGGCGGTGGGAATCCTCGGAAGGCAGCTCGGCAAGCACCAGGTTGGTGTGGGAGGGCAGGCCCCCGCCCCACCCGGGCCGAACGTCGAGCAACTCGGGCCGGGCCAGGACCAGCAGCATCAGCGGGGCGTCGTGGCAGCGGCCGGCCAGCACCTCGACGAGCTCGAACAGGGTCGGGTCGGCCCAGTGGAGGTCCTCGAAGATGAGCACGGTGGGCCGGTCGAGGGCCAGCGCCTCGGCGAAGCGCCGGGCCGAGAGCAGCAGGCCCCCCTTGTCGGCGGTGCTCTCGTCCGACAGGCCGGTCATCTGGGCCAGGTGGGCGGTCACGACGGAGGCGGCGGCCGGGGGCAGGAGAGCGGCCACCGAGGCGGCGAGTCTCTCGCCCGCCACCGCCACCGTGTCGGTCTCGAAGATGCCGGCCAGCATCCGCAGCTGCCGGGCGAACGCGCCCCAGCCGGTGCTCTCGCCGTAGGGGAAGGAACGTCCGGAGACGACGCGGTCCCCGTCGGCCCGCACCACGGCGGCGAACTCCCGGTAGAGCCGGGTCTTCCCCACGCCCGGCGCTCCCAGGACCGTCACCAGGTGGGGGCTGCGTTCGGAGCGGACCCGCTGCCACGTCGTCCGCAGCAGGCCCAGCTCGCTGTCCCGGCCGATCATGGGTAGGACGGCATCGGCCGGTTCGGGCCGGTCCCCGGCCGGCCCGACGGCCAGCGAAGCGGCCACCGGCTCTGCCTTGCCCTTGAGGGTGAGGGGCTCGACCGGCTCGTAGGTGATGGCGCGGCTGCTGGCCGCCGCCGTCTCGGGTCCGACGAGCACGCCGCCCAGCGGCGCGGCCGTCTGGAGACGGGCGGCGACATTGACCGCGTCGCCCATGACCGTGAAGCTCCCGTCCGGCCCCACGGGAGCGAACATCATCTCCCCGGTGTTGATGCCCACCCGCACGGCCAGGCCGGCGAAGTCCTCCCGGTGCTCCTCGGCCAGGCGCTGGATCTCCAGCCCGGCCCGCACCGCCCGCTCGGCGTCGTCCTCATGGGC
>JBOGFE010000446.1:0-9166 GCA_050741935.1 Acidimicrobiia bacterium
GGCCGGCGAGGACGGGTTGGAGCCGGCGGACCGCTTCGGCCCCGACGGCCGGGTCGGCGCCCAGGCCGGCGGTGACGACGTCGGCCGAGAGGGCCCCGGCGGCCTGGGTCAGGGCCGCGGCATGGGCCTGGGGATCGGTGGCGAAGGCGGTCTCGTCCACCTGACCCAGGACCGCGGCGGCGGTACCGAGGAGCGGGATCCACGGGGGGCGGCCGGCACCGCCGGTGGCCAGCGCCCGCAGGAGGGCGGCGCCCATCATCGGCGGTCTAACCCGGCGGGGGGGCGCCGGCGACCGAGGCCCACTCGGCGTCGAGGAGGCCCTTCATGTAGGCCAGGCGCTCCTTGCCGGGGACGAAGTCGATGCGCACGGTCCCGAACGGGTCGATCCGTTCCCGCAGCAGGGCCAGCTGGGCCGGGGTCGGCTCGGCGGTGAGGGGGACGTCGGCCGGGACCTCCAGCGCGAACCCGGTGGCGGCCACCACGTCGGCGGCGTCGACCCCGGGGTGGAGGCTCTCGATGCGGAACGGCCGGTCGTCGTCGTCCTTGACCAGGACGGCCAGGTTGGTGACGACCACGATGGGGCCGGGCTGGAGGTGGGCGGCAGCCCGGGCCGCCGGCCCCACCTTCCAGCGGGTCCCGGTCACGAACTCCACCCGCTCGACCAGGGTCCGGGGGTTGTGGTTGGGGAAGTAGGCCACCATCTTGCGGTACATCTTGATGACCTCGGCCGCCCCGGCCCCTCCGGGCAGGCGCACCTTGGGGGAGTCGAAGGGTCCGATGGTGGAGAGGTTGATGGCTCCGTTGCCGTCGAACTGGGCCGAGGACACCGCCTCCACGCCGCCGTGGTTGGACAGGTGGATGGAGTTGATCTCGGTGAGCATGCTCCAGCGGGCCACCGCCCCCTTGTAGGCGGCCGCCTCGGCGCCGGTGAAGCTGAGGGGGATGGGCGCCATGCCCACGGCGTCGAAGCCGACCAGGTAGGCGCCGGGGGCGTGGGTGAGCTTGGCCAGCATGTAGGCGGCATAGGCCAGGGGCGTGAAGGAGCCCATGACCACGACCCCGGCCTCGTCGACCTCGGCCGCCACCCGGCACACCATGAGCTCGTGGACCCGGTGGGTCATGGCTCTTCGCCTGGCGGCTCATCGCGGTGCGGCTGGGGGCCCCTGCCCCAGGGGCCAAGCCGTGCTCCGCACGTCTTGCTGCTCATGACCCGGTCGACGTCTTGCTGCTCATGACCCGGTCGGCTCGACCGCCAGGGGCTGGGCCCGCTCAGCCAGAGCGCGCAGCACGTCGCCGCGCCCGCCCCCGAGAACCCGCTCCCGGTAGGCGGCCTCGGTCTCGCCGGCCAGGACCTCCACGTAGTCCTTGAAGTCCTCGCTGCCGGCGGCGGTGGCGTACTCCATGAGCTGCCAGGGGTCGGAGGAGTAGCGGGGGACGTGGCTGGTGGGATGGGCCCCGAAGGGGGCCTCGATCACGGCCGTCACGTAGTAGCCGGGCAGCTTGGTCATGTGGGCGCTGGCCACCACCTCGTCCCGGGGCACGACCTCCTCGCAGGTCACGATGACCCGCCGGGCGGCCTTGGCCATCTCCACGTCCGGCCCCGATGTCCCGTCCCACTGGGCGTTGCCCTCGGCGTCGGCCCGCAGGGCGTGGACGATGGCCACGTCGGGGGCGATGGCCACGACCGCGGTGAGCTCCTCGCCGGTGAAGGGGCACGACACCGTCTTGTAGATGTCGGGGTAGCGGGCGGGGATGTCGGAGCCGAACGGACCCCGGTAGGGCAGGAACGGCACTCCCCGGCCCTGGGCCTCGAGGCCGACCAGCAGGCCGAGGCCGGTCAGCTCGGTGAACCCCAGCCGGCCCGACTCGACCGCCCGCCGGACGTTGGGCGCGAGGCCGAAGGCCTCCAGGGTGACCATGGAGAACGACAGGTGGCCGAGGATCCCGGCGCCCACCAGAAGGTCGATGTCGACCGATCCCACCACCGTGTAGGCGTGCAGGTCCCGCCGCCCGGCCCGCACCAGCTGGCGGACGGCGGCCATGGGGTGGTTGGAGAACCAGCCGCCGCCGATGGCCACCGAGGACCCGTCCTCGACCAGATCCCCGAGCGCATCGAGCGGAACGACCTTGCCGGCCATGGCGCGAGATCTTACGTCAACGGAAGATCAGGAATACGATGCGGGGAACGGCCGAGGGTGGGGCAGGGGCCCCACCGATCGGAGGAGCCGGGGTGCAGGGGACCCGGCGGGGAGGAAGAAATGGCTGATGTCGAGCGGATCGATCACGAGACCCTGTTCGTGGAGAAGCACCTGGCGGAGCGCTTCGCCGTCGTCACCCTCCACCGGCCGGACAAGCTGAACGCCGGCAGCCCCACCCTGTTCCGGGAGCTGGGCGCGGTCATCCGGGACTTCGACGGCGACGACTCGGTGGGGGCGGTGGTGCTCACCGGTGGCGATGGGAAGTCGTTCTCGGCCGGCGCCGACCTGGGCGGGATGACCTTCGACGACGCCGGCAGCCGCTACGAGTTCATCCGCATCTGCCACGACCCCTTCGAGAGCATCGAGCGCCTGCCCAAGGTGGTCATCGCCGCCGTCAACGGCTACGCCTTCGGCTTCGGCCTGGAGATCACCCTGGCCTGCGACCTGGTCCTCGCCTCCGACCGGGCCCGCTTCGGGCTGCGGGAAATGAACCACGCCCTGCTCCCGGCGGTCACCGTGACCCGGGGGATCGACATCGCCGGTCGCCGCCGGGTGGCGTGGCTGGCCTACACCTCCGACGACCTGAGCCCCGAGGAGGCCCGGGAGTACGGCCTGGTCAACAAGGTCGTGCCCCACGACCGGCTCCGGGAGGAGTACGAGGCGCTGGCGACCCGGATCGCGGGGCGCGCCCCCCTGGCGGTGGCGGTGACCAAGCGCATCCTCAACGCCGAGGCCGGCGCCCACTACCGGGCCGGGGAGAACCTCATGCCCGGCATCTTCGGGACGGCCGACGTGGCCGAGGGCCGGCTGGCCTTCGAGGAGCGCCGCGACCCGCGCTACGAGGGGCGCTAGCCGCCGGCGGCCGGTTCCAGGGCGAAGAGCCTCCAGGGGTCGGCCAGGCCCTTCAGCTCGTGCTCGCCCCGGTCCTGGAAGCGCAGGCCCGACCCCGCCACCAGGTCGACCACCGTCCGGGACACGAGCACCTCGCCCGCTTCGGCCAGCGCCCCCACCCGGGCGCCGATGTGGACGGCGATGCCGGAGAGGTCGTCGCCCCGCCGGTGGCACTCGCCGGTGTGGACGCCGGCTCGCACGTCGAAGCCGAGAGCCCGGCTGTGCTCGATCACCGCCCGGGCGCAGCGGACAGCTTTGGCCGGACCGTCGAAGGCGGCCAGGACGCCGTCGCCGGTGTGCTTCACCCGCCGTCCGGCTTCCCGGCGCACCTCGCCGTCGACCAGGGCGTCATGGCGCTCCAGCAGATCGCGCCAGCGGGCGTCGCCCACGCCGGCGGCCAGCGAGGTCGATCCCACGATGTCGGTGAACAGCACCGTGGCCAGCACCCGGTCGGGTTCGGCCTCGCCGTGGGCGCCGGTCACGAACTCCTCGATGTGGCGGGCGACGTCGTCGACGTCCGGCCCCATGAAGAAGTGGTCGGAGCCGGGCATGGTGGCCAGGCGGGCGCCGGCGATCCGCCTGGTCAGGTCGTGGGCGTGCTCCAGGCTGAGGACGGAGTCGTGGGTCCGGTGCACGACCAGCGTGGGGGCGCTGATGGCGTGCAGGACGCTGCGGGTGTCGATCTCGGCGATCATGCGGATGAGCGCCGCGGCCGCGCCGGGGCTGGCGGAGGCCCGTTCGAAGCGGGCCACCCACTCCCGGGTGGTTGGGTTGGCGGCCAGGGTCGGGGCGATCACGGAGAACATGGCCCCGGTGCCCCATTTGCTCTCCACGATGGCCAGCGCACCTTCGACGTATGCGGGGGGCCAGCCCCAGGGGGCATCCGGGGCCCGGCAGAAGCGGGCCGACGAACCGACGAGCACGAGCGCCTGCGTGCGCCCGGGGTGGGTGGCGGCGAAGAGCAGGGTCATCGGGCCGCCCTCCGACAGGCCGATGAGGGCGGCCCGCTCGGACCCGGCGGCGTCCATCACCGCCCGGACGTCGTCCATGCGCTGCTCGAGGGTCGGCAGCTGATCCAGGGGAACGGGGTCGGACAGCCCGGTGCCGCGCTTGTCGAAGAGCAGCACCCGGGCGAAGGAGGCCAGGCGGGTGAAGAAGCGGGCGGCCAGCGGCTCCTGCCACCAGGCGTCGAGGTTGCTGACGAAGCCGGGCACGAAGACGATGTCGATCGGCCCGTCGCCCACCACCTGGTAGGCGATGTGGACGTCGCCGCTCCGGGCGTAACGGGTCTCAGGGACGGTCGCCACTGCCGACAGTCTGGTCAGAAAGCGCTCCTACGGGAAGGCCCGCGCTGACCGGCGAAGCTGGATCAGTTCTCGGCCGATGCCGGCGATGCCTGTCCCCGGGCCTTGATCGCCTCGCGGCGTTCCACCGACTCCTCGGTGAGCGAGACCTCGGCGTCCGACCCGTCGGGCATCTTGGCCGGCGCCACCATGACCCGCCGGGCGGCCCGGGCGTTCTCCAGGCGGGCGAAGCGGGTCATGACCAGGCCCCCCACCACCAGGAGGCCGCCCACGATGAAGCAGCCGACAGCCACCAGCCCGCCGGAGGCGATGATGGGCAGCTGGAAGGAGACGTTGTTGGAGTCCCGGATCCCCGTCCACACCAGCGCCGTGCACAGGAAGCCGAAGGCGATGAGGGCCACCCCGACCGCCTCCACCCGCCGGTCCCGGGCCAGCTCGGGCAGCCAGCCGCGCTTCATGCTGACGGGGTGGGCCGGACGGCCAGGGAGTAGGCGAGGTAGCGGGCCAGGGCCAGGCCGATCACCGAGCCGCCGATGAGCGCCAGCCACGGTCCGTCACCCCCGTAGGCCTCGGTCTGGCCGGCGTTCTGGCTCTGTGACTGGCCGGGCAACGGGGGCAGCAGGTTGAGCCCGGCGGTGGGGAGGCCGCCGGTGCCGAAGCCCTCGGGCGGGATCGACCGGGAGGCACCGGCCCCGCCGGAGGCGCCCGACCGGCCGGGGGCCCGGTAGGAGGAGCCGACCGAGTTGACGAAATCGGAGGCGCTCGGGGAGCGGCCGGGGTACACGAAGCCGGACGAGCCGGGGATGGTGCGGACCTCCCGCAGCGGGGGCCGGTTGACGCCGGTGCCGGGGCCGGCGCCGGGCACGGCGAACTCGTTGAGGATGGTGCGGCCCCGGGCCGAGGCGAACCCGAGCCCGAAGCTGACCGTGCCTTCGCCGTTCTCGATGGTGACGCGCAGCTGGGCGGCCCGACCGGCGCCGGCGGTGCCGTCGGGGGCGGCCTCCTTCTGCTCCGGGATCACGTCGAAGGTGACCACCCCGAGGGGTGAGAGCACCGGGGGCAGCTGCTCGAGGACGGGCGCGGCCTGGGCCAGCGAGTCGGACGGCAGCGCCACCGGCACGTTCTCGACCGAAAGGCCTCCGATGGTGGCGCTGGTCTCGACGGTGGCGCCGCCCGGCCGTCCGTTGGTGCGCACCGTGACCACGTTGGTGAGCGACTTGATGACGACCCGGCCGGCGATGGTCACGTCGCCGAGGGCGGACACGGTATGGGTGATGGTGGCCCCCACCGAGTTGGAGGCGGCGTCGACGGTGGCGAGGGCGCCCCCGGGGCTGATCACCTGGGTGCCGACGTCCTGGTCGGCGTTGGTGTCGGCCACCAGGTAGCCGGCCGCCTGGGCCGCCCCCTGGTAGCACTTGGCCGCCGCCGTGGGCCCGACGCCCTGCCCGGGACCGCGGACGTCCTCGGTCGGGGTGAGGGGCGACTGCGGGAACACGCACTCCCCCCAGGCGGGGGCGGAGGCCGACCGGTCGCCGGAGGACTTGGCCCCCTCGGCCACCGCGAACCGGCCCAGGAAGCCGGGGTCGGCGATGGCCCCGAAGGCGGTGCTGAGGTCCTTGGACACCTCCACCGTGGCCCGCGGATAGCGACCGAGGTGCAGCTCGAGGGGGGTCTTGACGTCCTGGCGGATCACGAAGGCCTCGCCGGTCAGGCTGATGTTGGTCACATCGGGCGGCGGCGAGCCGTCGTCGGGGAACAGGTTCCCCGGGTTGGGCTGGGCCGGCGGCGGCGCATCCTCGGCGACCGGCTGGGAGGGGACGGCACCGGCGCCGGCCGGCGGGACGGGGGCTTCCCCGGCCTCGGGCGGCGTGACCTCCGGGGTGGCGGGCGGAACCGGCTCCTGGGCCTCGGTGCCGGGGAGCCCGGTGACGTCGCCCGGTGCGCCGGCGGCGAAGACGGCGCCGCCCCCGGCGCCGAAGAGGGTCAGGCCCAGGGCCAGGGCGCCGAAGGTCAACCTGGTGGCGGTGGTGCGGCGACGGCGTGCTGTCATCAGGTGCATCCCCCATGCACGAGATCGGTACGAACCGACTTATCTCCAAGGTACGACGCTTCGACCACTCCCGCCTGCCCCAACTCGGCGGAACTCCCGGCCAGCGCCACCCGTCCTCGCTGGAGAACATACCCGCGACCGGCCAGTTTCAGAGCGAGCCCGACGTACTGCTCGACCAGGAGGACGGTGAGCCCACCGGCTGCCAGGCGGCCCAGGGTCTCGAAGAGGAAAGCGACGACGTTGGGGGCGAGGCCGAGGCTGGCCTCGTCCACCATGAGCACCCGGGGCCCGGCCAGCAGGGCCCGGGCCAGGACCAGCATCTGCTGCTCGCCACCGGAGAGCCGCCCGGCGGGCTGGTTGGAACGCTCGGCCAGGCGGGGGAAGAGCTCCGCCACCCGGTCGAGCTCGGCGGCCAGCGGCTCCTTGGCCAGGCGACGGGCGTAGGCGCCGAGGCGCAGGTTCTCGGCCACCGTCAGGCCGGGGAAGACCCGCCGGCCCTCGGCCACGTGGACGAGGCCCCGCTCCACCACCCGTTCCGGCGCCAGGCCGGTGGCCGGCTCGCCGTCGAAGGTGACGGTGCCGGCGGTGGGACGCAGGCGCCCGGCCAGAGCCCGCAGCAGCGTCGTCTTGCCCGCCCCGTTGGGCCCGAGGACGGCGACCACCTCGCCGGCGTGGACGTCGAGGTCCACTCCGAAGAGCACCTGGACCGGCCCGTAGCCGGCGCACAGGCCCCGGACCTCGAGCAGGGCGCCGGCGGCTCCACTCACGCCACCACCTCCGCGGGCTCCTCAGCGCCGAGGTAGGCGGCGACGACCCGGGGGTCGCGCCGCACCTCCTCGGGACGGCCGGAGGCGAGGACGGCGCCCGACTCGAGCACGTAGATGAAGTCGGAGACGCCCATGACCAGGCTCATGTCGTGCTCGATCAGGGCGGCGGCGATGCCGAGCTCGCCCACGACGGCCCGGATGAAATCCCCCAGCCAGCGGGTCTCGGCCGGATCCAGCCCGGCCGAGGGCTCGTCCAGGAGGAGCACCCGAGGCTCCTCCACCAGGGCCCGGGCCACCTCCAGCACCTTGAGCAGTCCCGAGGGGAGATCGCCGGCAGCCCGCTCGGCCAGGGGGGACAGGCCGAGCACATCGAGGAGGCGACGGATGCGCTCCCGCTCGATCTCCTCGTCCCGGAGGGCGTAGCTGAAGCCGAGGATCTCGGCCGGCAGCCCGTGGCGGAGCCGGGGATGGGCGGCCACCAGCAGGTTCTCGAACACCGACATGGATGCCACCAGGCGCGGCGTCTGGAAGGTCCGGCCCAGGCCGGCGTCGACCCGATCGGCGGCGCCGAGGCGGGTGATGTCCAGGCCGTCGAGCACCACCCGGCCCGCCCCCGGCTTCTGGAACCCGGAGCACACGTTGAACAGCGTCGTCTTGCCGGCGCCGTTGGGGCCGATGATCCCCACCAGCTCACCCGGCTCGATCTGGAGCGACACGTCCTCGAGGGCCCGGACGGCGCCGAAGTGCACGGTGACCCCGGAGACCTCGAGCGCCGGCGGGGCGACCTCGCCCTCCGCCTCTTCGGGGCGGGCGCCGAGGACGGCGAGGAGCGCGCCGGCGGGGGCGTCGAAGCCCCCCAGCGAGAAGGAGGAGACGGGCTGGGTGCCCCCCGAGATCCTGGGCAGGAAGGCGAGCTCCCGGGCCGGCCGGGGCCGGCGCCACCCGAGGCGGACGGCGACGGCCCGTCCCAGCCCCACCAGCCCGTCGGGGCGGGCGATGATGAACACCAGCAGCAGGGCGGACTGGAACAGCGGGGTGAACTGGGCCAGCTGGAGGGGATTCGACTCGATCAGGGGCCGCACCGCCTCCAGGGGAAGGCGCTGGGCGGCGCCGGCCAGCACCGCCCCCAGCACCGAGCCGAGGCCGCCGATGATGGCGTTGGCCAGGTAGCCGATGGACGTGAAGGGCGTGTACTGGTTGGAGTTGGCGCTCTCGATGAGGGCGCCGAGGAGCACACCGGCGACGGCGGCCAGCGCCCCCGAGAGCACGAAGGCCACGATCCGGTAGTACACGGGGTTGATCCCCACGGCGGCGGCGGCGGTGGCCGAGTTGCGCACCGAGAGAAGGGCCCGGCCGGTCTTGCCCCGGCCGACGCGCAGCACCGCCCCGAAGCAGGGGACGACCACGACGCACACCAGCAGGAAGAACAGCCGCTCGTTGTCGAAGTCGGCCGAACCCAGCCGGGGCCGGGCGATGCGCTCGATCCCGTCGTTCTCGACGGGGATGAAGATGAGGAACTGGGCCGCCAGGTTGAAGGCCAGGGTGGCGACGGCGAAGTACAGGCCGGGCAGGCGCAGAGCGGCCAGGCCGGTGAGGAGGCTGGCGGGGATCGAGACCAGCACCGCCAGGGGAACCCAGGCGGCGAAGGGCACACCCTCCCGGGTCAGGTATGCGGCCACGAAGGCGCCGAGGCCCACGAAGCTGGCCTGGCCCAGCGAGACGGCGCCCGTCCAGCCGGTGAGCACGGTGAGGGAGAGGGCGACGAGGGCGTAGACGGCGACGAAGCTGCCGATCAGCGCCCAGAACTCCGTGACCAGGTAGGGGTAGGCGACGAGGGCGCCGAGGAGGACCAGCCAGGGGACGTAGACCCGCAACGCCTGCCGGAAGGGCAGCCGGGGGCGCTCCGCCCGTCGCCGGGCCCGCCGTTCGGCCCGGGTCGGCCGGACGGGCTTGGGC
>JBOGFE010000447.1:0-3175 GCA_050741935.1 Acidimicrobiia bacterium
GTCAGCCCGAGACGTAGGTTCCCGGAGCGTCGGCCACGGGCGGATGAGCCGAGCTGCCCAGGGTGGGGGGCTCGCGCCGGGACCCGGCCCGCTCCGCGATCCACCCGGCCCAGTCCTCCCACCAGGAGGCCTCGTGCTCCTTGGCCCCGGCCAGCCACTGGGCGGGGTCGGGCGGGTTCTTCGGGTTGCTCCAGAACCGCGACTTGGGCGAGGGCGGGTTGACGATGCCGGCGATGTGGCCCGACGAGCTGAGCGTGAAGCGGACGTTGCCGGGTAGCAGCTGCGTCGTCTTGTAGCCCGACTTCCAGGGGGCGATGTGGTCCTCCTTGGCCGACAGCACATAGGCGTCGACCTTGACCGCGTCGAGGTTCAGCCGCGTCCCGGCCAGCTCCATCTCGCCCCGGGCCAGCTGGTTCTCGATGTAGCAGGAGCGCAGGTAGAAGGAGTGCATGGCGGCGGGCATGCGGGTGCCGTCGTCGTTCCAGGCCAGGATGTCGAAGGCGGGCGGGTCCTCACCCATGAACCAGCTCGACGACACGTAGCTCCAGATCAGGTCGTTGGCCCGCATGAAGTCGAAGGTGCGCGACATCTCGTTGGAGTCGAGGAAGCCCCGCTTGGCCATCTTGGCCTCGATCCGGGCCACCGATTCGGGGTCGGAGAAGGCACCCAGGGCGCCGGGCTCGGAGAAGTCGACCAGGGTGTTGAGGAAGGTGGCCGAGTTGATGCGGTCGTCGCCCTGGGCGGCAAGGTAGGCGAGGAGCATGGCGGTCAGGCTGCCGCCGAGGCAGAGGCCCACCATGTTGACCTCGGGGGCGCCGGTGATCTCGTTGATGACGTCGATCGCCTGGCGGGGCCCGTCGAGGAGGTAGTCGTCGAGGCGGGTGTTCCCCATGGTCCTGCCCGGGTTGCGGTAGCTGATCTGGAACACCGTGTGGCCGTGCTTGACCGCCCACTCCACGAAGCTGCGCCCCGGGGCGAGGTCCATGATGTAGTACTTGTTGATCCACGGCGGGCTGCACAGCAGCGGCACCTCGTGGACCGTGTCGGTGACCGGGGCGTACTGGATCAACTCCATGAGGTCGTTGCGGAAGACGACCTGGCCCGGGGTGGCGGCCAGGTTCTTGCCCAGCGTGAAGGCCGAGCGGTCGACCTTGCGGGGCAGCCCGCCGTTGGTGGCGAGATCGGTCATGAAGTTGCGGGCCCCCCGGGCCAGGCTGAGGCCGCCGGTGTCGAAGGCCCGCTTCAGGGCGGTGGGGTTGCCGGCCAGGAAGTTGGTGGGGGCCATGGCGTCGACCGCCATCCGCAGGAGGAAGCGGGCCTTGCCGTCCCACGGCTCCTCGAGCTCGGCCAGCTCCAGGAGGTCGTCGATGAAGCGCCCGAACAGCCGGTAGGACTGGTGGAGGCTGAAGTAGGCGGCGTTCTGCTCCCAGGCCGGGTCGGTGAAGCGCCGGTCCTTGCCGCCCGAGGCGGGCAGCGCGGGAGGGGTCTTCATGCCGGCGGCCCGGCCGGCGGCCGCGACTCCCGTGAGGGCCAGGCCGGTGCCGAGGCGGCTGAGCGCCCGCAGGGTGGGGACGGGACGGCGGGCCACCTCGGTGCCGAGCCGGGAGAGGGCCTTGCTGAAGGAGACCGGGTCGAGCACGGCTAGGCCGGCCTCGGGGGCGAGGATCTCCATGGCCCGGGCGCCGGCGCCCAGCGCCCCGCCGTCGCCGGAGCCGCTGGCGTCCTGCGCCTCCCGGTCCGCCCGGGACGACTTCCCGCGCCCGCGCCCGTTGGTCGTGGTGGAGGTCTCCGAAGCGGCCATCTGGTTACTCCTCGCCGGTCAGGGTCAGGAACTCGCGTTGCCAGTCTTCGTAGGGCATCTCGGGGGAGAGGGCGGCCACCTGGGCCTGGCGCCGGCGGCGCTCGTCGCCCCGGTTCAGGGCGATGTCGCCGATCTCCTCGGCCGATCGCTCGTTGCCCACCACGACGGCGCGCACCTCGGTCTTGTCGCAGTCGGCCAGGATCGCCCGGGCCAGCACCCGCAGGAGGTCGATGCGGGCGTGGCGGTCGTCCGGCGTGGCCCCGCCGGGGATGTTGCCGGCCACCAGCACCACGCAGGCGTCGTTGGCCAGCAGGGGCAGGACCCTGCCGGCGGCCTCGAAGCGCTTGAGCAGGCCTTCGGACAGGAACTCGTGGATGCGCTCCACCAGCGTCGGCCCGCTCACCTTCGTCTGGCGGGGGAGCTGGACGTAGCAGTGGAGGCTGCGCGGCTCCAGGCCGGCACAGGCCGCCTCGATCTCGGCCCGCTGGCCCCCGGCCTCCGACACCGTGAAACCGATCTTCTCGAGTGCGGCCCTCACTTCGGCCACCCGGTCACCGGAGCCGGTTACGAGCGCGGTCCTGGCCATGCTGCCCTCCTTGGTTCCCCTACGAGTAGTAGCGGAAGACGATCTCGGCCACGCAGGCCGGTTTGGCCTGCCCCTCGACCTCGTAGGTGCCGGTGATCGTGACCTGAACCCCTCCCGAGATCTCCTCGACTCCGGCCAGCTCGAGCCCGAGGCGCACCTGGGAGCCCGAGGGCACGGGGGCCGGGAACCGGACCTTGTTGAGTCCGTAGTTGACCACCAGCCGTGTCCCTTCCACCCGGAGGATCTCGGAGAGGCACACGGGCGTGAGCGACAGGGTGAAGTAGCCGTGGGCGATGGTGGTGCCGAAGGGCCCGGCCGCCGCCCGCTCGGCGTCGACGTGGATCCACTGATGGTCGCCGGTGGCGTCGGCGAACCGGTTGATCTGGTCCTGGTCCACGAGGTGCCAGCCGCTGTAGCCGAGGTGCTTGCCGACATGGCCGGCGAGCTCGGAGAGCTGGAGGACGGTGGCGGCGTCGGCACTGCTCATGGTACCCCCGGGCGTCGGCAGCGGAACGGGACGAAAGCTTACGGCGCAACGCCGCGACGGCTCCCACTGTGCCGGCGGTCAGGCGGCGTGCGGTGGGGGTGGCTGGTGACCGGACTGCACGTGGTGCAGGAGCTCGACCAGCACCTGTCGGATCTCCGACCGGACGTCGGCGACGTCGGTTCGCACCTCGGTTCGGAGCTTGGCGATGTCGGTGCGGACCTCGGTTCGGAGGTCGGCGATGTCGGTGCGGACCTCGGTTCGGAGCTTGGCGATGTCGGTGCGGACCTCGGTTCGGAGGTCG
>JBOGFE010000448.1:0-6823 GCA_050741935.1 Acidimicrobiia bacterium
GGGGTCCTCGGGGAGGACGACGACGACCGCCGGCCCGGTGACGTCCACCGTCGCCGGCGGGAGGGGGTCGGGCCTTGGTGTCAGGCGAACGGCGTTCCACAGCCACTGGGGCAGGCTCTCGGCCGGGGGCGGGGGCGCCGGCTCCGGCTCGGGCGGCGGCGCTTCCGGCACGACCACTGAAACGGGTTCGGGATCGGGGGCGGGCAGGCTCATGGTCTCGCCGTGCCAGTCCAGGTAGGTGCCACATGACGGGCAGAACTCCTCGTCAGGAGTGCTCTGGTTCCCGCACGAGGTGCACAGGAGGATGATCGTCGCCCCCGGGCCCGGCCCGGTCCCGACCGGTTCGACCGGCTGGGTCATCCCCTCACCACCTCGAGGTTGAGCACCACCCCGGCCGGCTTGGCGGCCTGGAGGACCCGCTCGAGCCGGTTGGTGTCGATCGCTCTGGGATCGGGCACCCGGAGCCGGACGTGGAGCCAGGCGTCGGGCGCTCCGGGGAGCTTGCCCCCCGGTTCCACCGACCAGGTCACCCCACCGCTGTCGTCGACCTCGGGCACGACCCCGGTGTGGATCTCGACGAGCCGGGCGATGGCCCGGAGGGTGCCCTGCCAGCGGTACAGGTCGGCGGCGCCGGCGGTGATGGCCCGCCGGCGGTCATCGGGCCAGGTCTGGTCGAACTCGATGCCGAGCCACCGGGCCACCCACTCGAGGAAGTCGGGCGGCGCCAGGTTCGGGTCGAAGTAGGCGTCGAGGTCGTCGAGGGCCCACACCGCGGGAGCGAGGACCTCGTCGAGGGCGGCGGTGAAGCGGAGGGCGAGGTGGTCGTCCTGGTAGAGCATGGGCAGGAGCCGCCCGAGCGGCAACCGCGTGGTGAGACCGTCGACCGTTCCCCGCATCAGTCCCGCACCCGCACCTGGTGTCCGAAGGAGAAGATCAGCTCGTTGGGCTCCAGGTCGATGCGCTCGGCGTGGTCACCCCGCCGGCCGTCCAGCGGGTTGGCCGGATGGAGGCGGACCTCCTCGACGTAGTCGAGACCGGGGACCCGCTGGAGCACCGAGTACACCTCCCCGCTGCTGACCGGCCGCCCAAAGGGCCATCCGGTGCCCGCCGGGCCGCCCCGGACCGGGTGGAAGTAGCCGTAGAGGGCGTCGAGGGTGGCCGCCTCGACCATGCGGAGGTCGAAGCCGGCCCGGCAGCGCAACGACGCCACCACGGTGATCCCCAGGTAGTGCGGCGGCTCGATCAGCACCCGGGTCCCGACCGTCCGCCGCAGGTCCAGGTACCGGCCCACCCGGCCCAGGAGCTCATCGGCGGGGGCCAGATCGGCGAGGGCGACGGCACCGTGGGGGCCGTCCACCACATGGGGCACGATGAGGACGGTCACCGCATGGCGCCGGTCGGGGTCGCCGTTCTCCATGCAGCGCACCCGGGCCACCTCGACCGCCGCCTGGCGGGTCAGTTGCTCGAAGTCCTCGCTCGTGACCGCCCGGTCCCGGGAACGGAAGGCGACGGAACCCCGGAGCTTGGCGTTGTCCATCGTCTCGCCGTCGACGCCGCCGGCTGCCGAGCGGCGGTTCTCCACCCGGTCGATGTAGGGGAGCGACGAGGGCAGGACGGACAGGGCGCCGGCAGCCACGTTCCCCGGCGTGCCGCCCCCGGTGCAGTAACGCCGGATGCGGACGGCCGCCCCCGCCGGGGGGGCGGCGCCGAACCGGTGCATGGTCCCGTCGGGCAGCTGGACGGCAGGCCCGAAGCGGATCTCGCCGGCGGCTTCGTCGAGGACGAAGTGGAGGTCGTCGGGGCCGCTCCCGGCGAAGTGCTCGACCGGTGTCCACCGCTCCCAGCCCGTCCCCACCGAGGTTTCCACATCGGGCGGGATCTCTTTGGCCTCCACCACCGGCCGGAGCTGGAGCGGGAAGGCCTGGCCGGGCACCCCGTCGGACGTCCCCACGGTCTCTTCGGGGACGATCCGGGCGTTGAGGGCGGCGCTGGTCCCGCCCATGGTGAAAGCCTCCAGGCGGGTCAGGCGGGGCGCGGCGCTGTAGAACGCCTGCCACTCCTCGGGGAGGACGGTGCGGCACCGCAGCCACCCGGCCAGGGTGCGGCCGACGGAGTGGCGGGTGTGGGTGGCGGGAACGTGGAGGATCACGTCGCCGGTCTGGTTGAACCCGCCGGTCTCGTCCACCTCCAGGTCGCACTCCTGCCACGCCGATCCGTTCCAGGCCTCCCATACGACCGGCGGGTGCCGGGGGTCGACGCCCACCCCCTCGATCTCGCAGCCGAAGCGCAGCACGACGGCGCAGGCGGGGACGGCGTCGGAGAGGCCGACGTAGAGGGCGTCGCCGGGCTGGGGCCGCGGGCCGAAGCACTGGACGCCGTCGCGTCCCCGCAGCCCCGCGGTCTGGTCGGCGAGCGTGCCGGCGGCCTCGACGACCAGGCGGGACAGCGAGCACGGGAGGATGCGCAGTGGTTCCAGGGTGGTGAACTCGATGGCGTCGTCCTGGTCGGTCCGGGCCGTGCTCACGATCGTCCCGGCCGGGACGCTGAGGATGTCGGAGCGGGCGCCCGAGAGCCAGAAGGTGACGTCGACCCGGGCGGCGCTGGGCGGGAAGCGGGACAGGCCCAGCAGCTCCAGGAACTTCACGTACATCCGGTCGGGCACCCGGTTGAGGCGCCACAGCAGCTGATCGACCATGAAGGCGAAGGTCTCGATGAGCGTGACCCCGGGGTCGGACACGTTGTGGTCCGTCCACTCCGGGCACTTCTTCTGGACCAGCCGCTTGGCGTCGTCGACCAGCTCCTGGAAGCGACGGTCGTCGAGATCGGGGACGGGAAGCGCCATGGCCGCCTACTCCTCCATGGGGATCGTGTAGAAGGGGAAGACGAGGTTGCGGGGGTCGTTCGTCCCCCGCGGCGTGTAGCTCACGTCGACGTACATGGTGGAAGCCGCCCCGCTGGAGAAGCTGACGTCGACGTCGAGGACCTCGATGCGGGGCTCCCAGCGGACCAGCGAGGCCTGCACCTCGTAGGCCACCCGCCCGGCGGTGGTGTCGTCGGCGGGGGCGAAGACGAGGTCGTGGATCCCGCAGCCGAACTCGGGCCGCATGGGCCGCTCCCCGAAGGCGGTGCCCAGGATGAGGCGCATGCTCTCCTGCAGCTCGGCGTCGCGGTTGACGAGCGCGAACCGACCGGCGGCGTCGGTCCGCAGCGGGAAGGCCAGACCGGCTCCGATGAATTCCTCTGCCATGACGTTCCCTCCTCCCGCCTCAGTTGATCCTCACCAGTGCGGCCTTGAGCTCGGCCAGCGCCGAGCCTTCCAGCCCGAGCTTGGCGCCCTTGACCGTGGTCTGGCCCGTCCCCTCGACGCTGGCCTGCGCTCCCTTGACGCTCACGTTGGAATTGGCCTTGAGGTTGAGGTTGGTGGTCGCCGTGATGTCGATGTTCCTGGCCTTCAGGGCCAGGTCGCCGGTGGCCTCGACCGTGACGTTCTTCTGCGACTTGATCGTGATGTCGCCGGCGGCGCTGATCTCGATCTTGTCGCCGCTGTCGACGATCAGGGTCTTCTTGTCCTTCTCCATGACGATCTTCAGCTTCGAATCCGACGTGGCGAGCTCGATCGTCTCCTCCCCGTCCTTGTCGGAGAAGGCCAGGTAGTGCCCCTTGCGGGAGGTGAAGGAGCGCTCGTTCACCGTGCCGCTGTTGGCGTCGACGGCCTGGCTGACCCGGGCCGGCGGCTTGTCCTTGCCGTTCCACAGCGCCCCGACGACATACGGGCGACGCAGGTCGCCGTGCTCGAAGGCGACGAGCACCTCGTCGTCCACTTCGGGCAGGACGAGCAGGCCCCGGCTCGGGCCGGCGTTGGGGGTGGCCAGGCGGATCCAGTCGGTCTCGACCTGCTCGTCGAGCCAGGGGAACTTGACCTTGACCCGGCCGAGGTTCGCCGTGTCCTTCACGTTGGTGACCAACGCGGGAACGACGCCGGCGATGGTGGCGGGACCGGGGCCGCCGGCGCCGATCGGGCCACCGAGGGGCGCGCCGCCGGCGGAGGTGAGGCCGAGCAGGCTCCGGTCGCCCAGGCCTCCGGCCCGGAAATGGGTGACCCAGGGGCGGCCCGCCTCCAGGACATGGCGGGTGGCGGTGAGGGTGTACTTGCCCTCGAAGGGTGCCCCCACCATGGAGAGGCGGACGGCCTTGCCGGCGACGAGCGCCGGGTTCCCCCGGGCGATCCCCTCGACGTCGTAGGCCTCGCCGCCCAGGCGGGCTGCCATCCCCTGGGCGGCGCTGGTGGCGTCGGCCTGGGTGGCGTAGGGCACCCCGCCGGACTGGAAGCCGGCGTTCCCGCACAGCTTGGCCAGGGCGGCCGGGTCGTGGCCGTCGCCGTCCAGCTTGACCAGCGCCGAGGCCGCCGGCCCCTTGCCCACCAACGCCTTCTTCTGCTGAGGGTCCCAGCTGCGGACCACGACCTCTTTCACCTGGGCGTCGCTCCGGACCCCGGCCGACAGCCGCAACAGGTTGTCGCCCCAGGCGAGCTCGAGCGGGTTGTTGGAGCGGAAGCCCTGCCTGCTGGGCGCGGAGTCGGGAGCCGGTGGTGGGCCGAAATACAGCTTCTTGCCCTCGGTCCGCAGCATGAACGCCGACTCGGCGGCCAGGCCGGCCAGGAACTCCCAGTCGTTGCGGTTGGCCTGGATCACCACCTCGTGGGTCCCAGTGGTGGCGGTGATGCCCGACGTTTCGAGCCCTGCCGCCTGGCAGATCTCGGTGGCGATGGCCGAGTAGCTCTTCTGCTTGAAAGCCTTGGTCTTCCGCCCCCGGAGCAGCCGGTGGGTCAGGCCCGCGCCCCGCACGGTGGTGCGGGTGCCCCGCTCCCCGTCGAACTCGGACTCGATGGCGGTGACCTCGCCGCTGAGCAGCTTGGTGGCGCTGCTCTCGTCCTGGCCCATCGACAGGTCGACCGTGGCGCCGAGGACGAAGGTGGTGGGCACCAAGCGGAGGGTGTCCCCCGCCGGTTCCAGGAAGGTCAGCATGAAGGACTCCGGCCGTCCCAGGGTGTGGTCGATGACGACGCGGACGAGGGCGCTCGCGAGGCTCTCGGCCAGAGCGTCGCCCTTCACCTTGACGGTGACCTGGGGCCTGGTGGTCTGGCGGACGGCGGTGGTGGTCATGGGCGCTCGCTAGAGGTTGGGGACGAGCAGGCTGCGGCCGGGGAAGACCCGGCTGGGATCGTCGATGTCGTTGGCTTCGGCCAGGTCCCGCCAGCGGGTCGGGTCGCCGTACTCGGCGTAGGCCACCGAGGCCAGGGTGTCGCCGGCCCGGACCACATGCGTCCGGTAGCCGATGAGGCTGCCCGACGTGGGGTTCTGACCCGCCGTCGGTTCCGCCATCTCCTTGATGGTGAGGGTGGCGCTGCCCCGTACCGGGATACCCGTCCCCCGGAAGAGGCTGTAGCGGACGGCCACCGACAGGAGGGTGCCCCGGAAGCGGATGGCCTTGCCCCACAGGAAGATCACGTATGGCGCCGAAGGGGCGTCCTTGGTGCCCTGGTCGGGATCCAGGGCCTTGAGCAGCTGGGCCACGGTCTTGGACACGTCGCCGTTCTTCTGCTCGCTCTCGTCGAGGAACATCTCCACCGTGATCTGGGTCGGTTCGGCGCCGATGTACTCGGAAGGGGCGGCGGCCTTCTTGGCCAGGTCACTCCTCCAGGAAGCCTTGCGGGTGATCGAGTAGTCCTTCGGGTTGAAGGGGAACTCGATGGTGTTCTTCTCCTTGCCCCCTGACTTCTTGGGCTCGACGATGATCAGCTTGGCCTTGGTGACAGTCCGCGCGTCGGTGGTGGTGGGCATGGTGTCACCTACCTCCCGGCCCGGTTGCCGGCCGCCGGCGCCACCAGCTTGAGCTCACCCTTGGCCGGTTCCTGGAAGCCCTGGTGGGCGATCTCGATGGTCTCGGTGGCCACCTTGGGCGACTCGGCCGAGAATCCGGGGCCGCTCCACCGCACCGGGATCACCCCCATGAGGCTCCAGCGGGCGATCACCTTGTCGTCCGGCGTCTTGGCCACGATCTCGCCGTTGGTCCGCTTGAACGTGCCGCTGGCGACGCTCATGAACCACTGCGCCACCTTCTCGGAGTCCTGGTTGATGGGCCGGCTGAACTTGATGTTCGGGTAGGTGAGCCGCCCGAGCAGCTGGTGGACGAAGAAGTTGTTCCCGCCCTCCTCACGGGTCTCGACACCGACGTTGATGCCGAGCCCCTCGCAGCTGGTGAACGCCCCGAGCGAGAGGCTGTCGACCTTGAACGTCCAGAAGACGCTGACCGCCCCGTCGAAGTAGCTGAACCCCCTGCGCTCGGCCATGGGCCGTCGTCCTCCTCGCTCAATGCGACCAGTTTCCGGAGCCGCCGAGCCCGGCGTCCCGGCGCAGCTCCCCCCGCAGCTCCCAGCGGATCTCCTCGTGGAGCTTGTGCACCAGCCCCTCCCAGTCGAGGCCCTCGGGTATCTGGGTGGGGGTGGCCGGGGCGGTGGTGACCGTCGTCGATGGCGCCGTCGTGCCGGGCGCCGCCGACCCGCTCGGCGCCGACGATGTGTCCGGACCGTCCTGTCGTTGCACGGCCATCTGCTCGCCCGGAGCGTGGAACACCACCGACCCGTCGGCCTCCCACCGGGCGACGCCGGCCTCCACCGCCGCGGCGCCGGGGTGGACGAAGGTGGGCGGGTCGCCGGCGGGGGCGCTGTCCGGCCGTGCGGCGGGTGGCGGCGAGGCGAGCGGGAGGCCGGCGGTGCGCCGGACGACGGCAGGGGCGGGTGTGCCCGCCGTCCGCTGGACCGGGG
>JBOGFE010000449.1:0-1956 GCA_050741935.1 Acidimicrobiia bacterium
GTGTACGTCATCCGGACCCCCTGGGCCGAGGCGGCGGCCACCACGCTGCGGGCGGGGAGCGGCTCGTCGGCTTCGGTGGTCTGGGCCGACACCGAGGCGCCCGGCCAGACCGAGACCGCCCCACCCAACAGGAGAGCCAGAGCGGCGCCACCGCGTCCCCAGCGCCCGTGCCGATTGATGGTGCGTCCAGCCATGCGTCCCCCTTGGTCCTGGGTTCGGTCTAGGTCGGTTCGGGCTCGTCCGCCCGCGATGCCCCGATGGCGCAGAGCAGGTCCTCGTGCATCTGCATCCACACGGTGTGGTAGGAGTCGCAGCGGGGTGAGGCCATCCACTGGCGGTCGTCGGCGATCCGGTCCAGGGCGGCGGTCAGTCGCTCCGGGTAGTTGGCGAAGCGGGGCACGGCCTCGGCGAGCCGGTTGCACAGCGGGGCGATCCGGTCGTGGAGCCGGTCGAGGCGCTCGAGCACACCGAAGTCGTAGGCCCGGTCGGAGTGGTCGTTCAGGCTGCCGTCGTCCCGCAGCTGCCAGGCCGTGCAGATCTTGAGCAGCTCGGTGTTGAGGGGCATGAACCGCTCGTAGGCGCGCCGGCCCGCTTCCTCTTCGGGCGACCCCTCGGCCAGGCGGGCCCAGGCGGCGTGCACCTCCCGGCCGGCCGGCGTCAGCGCCAGGTTCGACCCCCGCACCATGGCGCAGCCGGCCTCGGTCAGCTCGGCCTCGATGGCGTTCCCGGTGGTGGCGATGAAGCCGCGGAGCCGCAGCTGGTGCAGCAGATCGCAGGCCTTGTCGCTGAGTTCAGACGTCATGGTTCCCCCGGTGGTCCCTTCTGCGGGGGATGCTAGCTGACTGAACCCTCATTCGCAAGAGGTGGTAGGGTCCGGTCATGGAGATGATCAGGCCGGAGGACAACGGTTCCCACCAACCCGGGCCGGAGGCGGATGCCCGCTGGCAGGAGAGCTGGTTCCTCGGGTGGTACGACCCGGCCGCCCGGGCCGGCGGGTTCCACCACCTGGGCCTGCAACGCCCGGCGGGACGGGCCGACGTGTGGAGCTGGGTGGCCCTCGACGGCGCGGTGGTGGGCCGGTTCCATTCGATCGACCTGCCCCTCCCCGACGAGGACCTGCCCGACATCGCCATCGGCGGGATGCGGGTCGTGACCAAGACGCCGCTGCGCTCGCTCGTCCTGGCCGCCGAGTACCCGGGTGTCAGCACCGAGGTCGTGTACGAGTCGTTCTCCGACCCCTTCTCCTTCACCCTCGACGTCCCCGGCGCCGATGTCGGCAAGGGGCACTACGAGTCGATGGGCCGGGTGACGGGCACGATGGCGGTTGGGGATCAGGACCTGGCGGTGGCCGGCTTCGCCTACCAGGACCACTCCTGGGGTCCGCGCCAATACGGCGCCATCCTGACCCACCGGTGGCTGTGGGCCACCTTCTCGGACGACCTGTTCTGCTCGGTGTTCAGCTTCACCACCGCCGCCGGACGCCAGGACTTCGGCTACGTCCACGACGGCGGCCGGTTCCATCCCGTGACCCGGGTCGACACCGGCGCCCGGGTGGCGGACGACGGGCATTCCCCCACCGGCTGCGACGCCCGCATCTGGACCGCCGGCGGCGGGGGCTACCACATCACCGGCGCCGTCGACGCGGCCGGCGTCACCAGCCACGGCGACTTCTTCTTCACCGACGGGCTCAGCGTCTTCGAATGCGGCGGCCGCCTCGGCACCGGCATCTTCGAGGTCCACGAGCTGGCCGGTCCCGCCCCCTGGCATCGGGGGGTCTTTGGGCTCGACACCTGACCCGAGATCGCACAGGATGGGCTTTCCCAAGCGTTTCCGCGGAAACGTTCGGGAGCCCCTGAGAACATCACACGGCGGCACTGCGAGGGGGACCGCCCAGAACGGCACTTCCGCGCTTACCGAGTCGACCGCGCCGGCTGATTGCCGCGCGTTGTTATGGAC
>JBOGFE010000450.1:0-1933 GCA_050741935.1 Acidimicrobiia bacterium
GTTCGCCGCCGGGGCGGCGGCGGTCGCCGACCTCCTCCCCGGCCTGCTGTCGGTCGCCGACGGCGCTGCCCTGACCGCGATGGCCGGCTCGTGGGTGGAGGCCGGCGTGGCCCCGGACCTGGCCGCCCGGGTGGCCGCCCTGCGCTTCCTGACTCCCGCCCTCGACGTCGTCGACATCGGCGAGCGCCTCGGGCGTCCGGTGGAGGAGGTCGGCGCCGCCTACTTCACCCTGGGCGAGCGCCTGGAGCTCGGCTGGGTGTCGGCCCGCATCGAGGTCCTGCCCCGCGACGACCGCTGGCAGGCCCTGGCCCGGGTCGCTCTCCGCGACGACTGGGCCGCGCTGTGGGCCACGCTCACCGCCGACGTGCTGGCCGGCGATGCGGGCGCCGGGGTGGGGAGCGTCCCGGACCTGGTCGAGGTGTGGGTGGCCGGGCACCGCGATGCGGCGGAACGGTTCCTCCTCGTCCTCGACGACATCCGGGGGGTCGCCAACCCCGACCTGGCCACCCTGTCGGTGGCCGTGCGCGAGGCCCGGGCCCTCACCTCCTGAGGCGCCCGGCCGCCCGGGGCGACCGGCGCCCCGAACTGGGACGATTTACCATGGGAAGACCGGATTTCGCAGGGAGGATCGTTCCATGCGCCGCACTCTCTCCCACGTGGCCGTCTGCCTGGCCGCCATCGCCGCCGGCTTCGCCATCCCCGGGGTGGCGCCGGCCGGCGAATACCACTCCGCCGTCCTCCTGAGCCGCGGTCCGTCCCCGGTGAGCTTCACCGTCGAGAACCCCCAGGAAGGCGTTGAGCGGACCATCGCCGGCTACCGCTACGACCCGGTGTGCACGGGGTCGACGGTGGTACTGCTCCAGCACGGGCTCTCGTACCACAAGGAGGCCTGGGACTGGCCCGGCTACTCCGTGGCCCAGCAGCTGGCGGAGGCCGGCTATGCCGTGGTCGCCATCGACCGCCTCGGTTACGGCGAGAGCCCGCTGGACAACGGATACAGCGTCTCTTTCGAGGCCTACGGCGACATGGCCGACCAGATCGTTTCCCAGCTGCGGGGCGAGTTCGCCCACGTGGTCATGGCCGGGCACTCCGCCGGCGCCGGCGTGACCGAGTTCGCCCAGGGGGTGTTCGGCTCGGCCGACGCCATCGCCGCCCTCGGCTGGCACCACCGGCCGTCCGACCAGATCGGCAAGGACTTCTTCACCGGCGACAACCCCCGGGCGCTCCAGAGCGACTACGAGTACTTCCTCGGCACCCCCGAGCACCGGGCCTGGATGTTCTACGAGGCCGACGCCGACCCCGCCGTGGTCAAGGCCGACAACGACGCCGCCAACCTGACGCCCTCCGGGGAGATCCTCACCATCGGCAAGCAGCCGTCCCGCAGTGCGGTGGGCAACGTCAAGGTCCCGGTCTTCATCCAGCTCTCCGAGCATGACCGGCTCTTCGAGCCGCAGTACGCCGACTTCCACGCCGCCGAGTTCGCCCAGGCCCCGTCGGTGACGGTCGACATCGTGCCCACCGCCGGGCACACCTTCATGCTGGCCCCCCAGGGGCCGGCGGCAGCCGCCCGCATGGTGGACTGGCTGCGCTCCCGGCCCGAGGCGCCGTCCTGCTCCTGAATCTCCTACACTGGCGGCCCGTGGCACCTGACCGCACCATCGTCGTAATCCATTAGCGCACCGAGGCCCCCCGGCCTCGCGTGCGCTCACGACCCCTCGCCCGAGCGAGGGGTTTTTCATTCCCACCCCAACGCCGGGGTGCACCGAAGAGGACGGAAGGACGAGAGAGATGAAGATGACCGGCGCGCAGGCTCTGATCAAGAGCCTGGAGATGGAAGGGACCGAGGTCATGTTCGGCCTCCCCGGCGGGGCCATCCTGCCCGTCTACGACCCGCTCCTGGAGTCGACCATCCGCCACATCCTGGTCCGCCACG
>JBOGFE010000451.1:0-5519 GCA_050741935.1 Acidimicrobiia bacterium
CTCCTGGCCCACGACACCGAGGGCACCGCCGCCCAGGTGCGGGCCCTGCACCGGCGGCTGAACCGGCCCAATCTCATGGTCAAGATCCCGGCCACAGCAGCAGGGGTCCCCGCCATCGAGGCGATGATCGCCGAAGGTCGCAACGTCAACGTCACGTTGATCTTTAGCCTTGGGCGGTACGAAGAGGTCATCGAGGCCTATCTGCGCGGCCTGGAGCGGTTCGGTGCCGACGGCGGCGACCTGTCCATCGTGAACTCGGTGGCGTCGTTCTTCGTGTCCCGGGTCGACACCGAAGCCGACCGGCGCCTCCCCGAAGGCCACCCCGTGCGGGGCAAGGTGGCGGTGGCCAACGCCAAGCTGGCCTACCAGCTCTTCCGCCAGCGCTTCTCCGGCGAGCGCTGGGACCGGCTGGCGGCGGCGGGGGCCCGCCTCCAGCGGCCGCTGTGGGCGTCGACGTCGACCAAGAACCCGGCCTACTCCGACACCCTCTACGTCGACGAGCTGGTGGGGCGCGACACCGTCAACACGCTCGCCCCCGCCTCCATCGAGGCGCTGCGGGACCACGGCGACCCCCAGCCCGACACCATCGAGCACGACCTCGACGAGGCCCGGGCCGTGATGGAAGGACTCGCCACCGCCGGCGTCGACTACGACGACCTCACGGCCACACTGGAGCGGGAGGGCGTCGATGCCTTCGCCCGCTCCTACCAGGACTTCCTGGCCGCCCTGGACAAGCGCAAGAAAGAGCTCGTGGCCTAGAAACTCGCTGGCCGAGCCGGCTCGGCCTCCGTAGCCTTGTGTTGATGGCCACGTGTTCCCACTGCGGCCGGGAGGTCTCCCCCCGGGCCCGCGCCTGTCCCGCCTGCGGCGAGCCGGGGCCCGCTCTCGCCTATCCCGGCACCGTGGCCGGCGCCGTCACCGCCGTCGGGCGGACCGACGGGTATGCCATGGCCTCGATCGCCTGCTCCGCCGTCGCCTTCTTCGGCGCTTTCATTGTCGGGTCCGTCGCCGGCATCGTGCTCGGGAACATGGCCCGGAAGCGCATCGCCGCCGACCCCTCGCTCGCCGGGGAGGGCCTGGCCCAGGCCGGGATCATCCTCGGCTGGGTGGGACTGGCCGTCGGTGCTCTGATGCTGGGGTTGTTCCTGACCTTCTTCAGCGGCTTCCTGTTCTTCTGACGCCGGCCGGCGGGCGCGAAACAAGGCGTGAATATGCAGGTTTGTCCCGTCATGGGCGAGATGTCCACACGTCATATCAGGTGATGACCCCAGCTCGGAAGGAGCCTCCGATGCCCCCCTGCCCCACCTGCGGCCGTGAACTCTCCCCTCGTGCCACGTCCTGCCCGGGTTGTGGCGAACCGGGGCCCGGGTCCTTCTCCCGGGTGGGGGCCACCGCCCTGGCCACCGTCAACAAGACCGACGGCTACGCCATCGCCTCCCTGGTGTGCTCGGTCTCGGCCTTCTTCGGCACCGTGATCTTCGGGTCCATCCTCGGGATCATCTTCGCCCGGATGGCCCGCACCCGCCTGGCCGCCAACCCGGAGGTGGAAGGCGAGGGCCTGGCCAGGATCGGGACCATCCTGGGCTGGGTGGGAGTCGGGTTCTTCCTGGTCTTCGTCCTCGCCGGCGGGATGCTGTTCGGCTCGGTCGCCCGCTCGTCGGGAATGCTGCACATCGGCTTCTGACCCTGGCTCCTGACGAATACCAGCTTGGTATGCGTAGCGGTATGCTTGGCGGTATGAGCACCGAGCAGATCGCCGTGCGGCTTCCCCTCGACCTACTGGTGCAGCTCGACGACCTGGTGGCCCGGGGCGTCTACCCGAGCAGGGCGGCGGCGGTGCGGGCGGGGGTCGAGGCCATCGCCGAGCTTGACCGCCGCCGAACGGTTGACCGGGCGGTGGTGGAAGGGTACCGGCGACACCCACCGACGGCGGTGGAGAACGCCGCCGCCCTCGCTTCGCTCCGGCAGGCGATCCGGGAAGAGCCCTGGTGAGCGAGCCGGAACGGGGTGAGGTGTGGTGGGGTGAGATCGCCGCTGTGGGCCGGCGTCCCTTCCTGGTGATGACCCGCAACGCCGCCATCCCGGTGCTCAACTCGGTCCTCGCCGCTCCGGTCACGCGCCGGGTGCGGGGGATCCCCACCGAACTGGTCCTGGGCCCCGAGGACGGGATGCCGGTCGAGTGCGCGGCGAGCTTCGACAACCTCCGGGTCGTACCCAAGGCCAATCTCGTCGAGCGGCTCTGCGTCCTGGATTCCCGGCTGCCGGAAGCCTGCCGGGCGCTGCGCGACGCCGTCGACTGCTGAGGCCTACCGCCGGTCGGGGGGAACGCTAACGTCCCGCGTCAGTGAAGCCGGCTCTCGACTACGACGTCCTCGCCATCGGCTCGGCCATCGTCGACGTGCTCAGCCACTGCGACGACGAGCTGGTCACCCTCCACGGGCTCCAGAAGGGAACCATGACCCTGGTCGACGCGGACCGGGCCGCGGCCGTGTACGACTCGATGGGCCCGGGGGTGGAGGTGTCGGGCGGCTCGGCGGCCAACACCGCGGCCGGGGTCGCCTCCCTGGGCGGGCGCTCGGTCTTCATCGGCAAGGTGGCCGACGACGAGATGGGGGGGATCTTCACCCACGACCTGCGGGCCACGGGGGTGGCCTACGCCACCCGCCCGGTGGCCTCGCCGCTGGGCACGGCCCGCTGCCTGATCCTGGTCACCTCCGACGCCGAGCGGACCATGAACACCTACCTCGGCGTGGCGGCCGAGCTGGGGCCCGACGACGTCGACCCCGAGGTGGTGGCCTCGGCCGCCATCGCCTACGTGGAGGGCTACCTGGTGGGCGTGGGGGCGGCCGAAGCGGCCCTGGCCCGCACCGTGGCCCTGGCCCGGGCCGGGGGGACCACGGTGGCCCTCACCCTCTCCGATCCGCTGTGGGTCCGGCTCAACCGGGAGGCCTTCTCCGCCCTGTTGCCCGAGGTCGACGTCCTGCTGGCCAACGAGGAGGAGGCCCTGGAGCTCACCGGCGCCACCGGCCTGGAGGCGGCCCTGGCCGCGCTGGCCGCCGCCTGCCCGGTCGTCGCCGTCACCCGCGGCGCCAAGGGCGTGGTGGCCACCGACGGCAAGGAGACCGTGGCCGTCCCCGCCGACCCCGTCGACCAGCTGGTCGACCCCACCGGTGCCGGTGACCTCGTCGCCGCCGGGTTCCTCTTCGGCCGGGCCCGGGACCTGCCCCTCGAGACCTGCTGCCGGCTCGGGACGATGGCCGCCGCCGAGGTCATCGGCCACTTCGGCGCCCGGCCCCGGACGTCGCTGCGGGATCTCGCTGCCGCCGCCGGGCTGGTGTAGGAGATCCGGGCGTGGCCGACTGGCAGGCGCTGGGCGACGAGGCGGTGGAGATCACCCGGGAGTACCTGCGGATCGACACCACCAACCCGCCCGGGAACGAGAGGGCCGCCGCCGACCTCCTGGCCAAGGTCCTGGAGGACGCCGGCCTGGAGCCGACCATCCTGGAGAGCGAGCCGGGCCGGGCCAGCCTGGTGGCCCGCCTCCCGGGCCGCAGCGGGCGCGGACTGGCCCTCCTCCACCATCTCGACGTGGTGCCGGCCGAGGCGTCGGAGTGGTCGGTGGACCCCTTCGGGGCGGAGATCAGGGACGGCTGTCTGTGGGGGCGGGGCGCCATCGACATGAAGAGCGTGGGGGTCATGCAGCTCATGACCGTCCTGGCGCTGGCCCGGGAGCGCACGCCGCTCGAGCGTGACGTCGTGTACATCGCCGTGGCCGACGAGGAGGCCGGCGGGATGCTCGGGGCCGCCTTCCTGACCCACCAGCACCCCGATCTGGTGGCCTGCACCGACGTCATCAACGAGGGTGGCTACGGCCTGTCCGGGTTCAAGCCCCCGGTCATGGCCTGCGCCCTCTCGGAGAAGGCGCTCCTGTGGGTGCGCCTCACCGCCCGGGGGAAACCCGGGCACGGGTCCATGCCCCCCGACGACCAGGCCATCGGCAAGCTCCTGGCCGCCCTCTCCGACCTGGCCGCCCACCCGCCGGCGCTGCACATCTCACCCCTGGTGGAACGCACCTTCCGGGCCATGGCCGCCCGTTCCAACCCGGCCCGGCGCGCCCTGATCGAGGGGCTGCTGCGCCCCCAGGCCCGGCCCCTGCTCCCCCGCCTGGCCCGGCGCATGTCCCGCCTCCAGCGGGCGCTGCTCGGCGACGTCATCTCCATCACCCGGGTCACCTCGGGCTACAAGGAGAACGTGGTCCCGGGCACGGCCGAGGCGACCCTCGACTGCCGGCTGCTGCCCGAGACGGATCCCGGGGAGTTCTACGCCGCCCTCTCGGCCCGCATGGCGGGTCACGGCGTGACCACCGACATCGCCTTCTCCGACGGTCCCCACGGGACGTCCGAGGGGCCGCTCCTGCCCCTGCTGGAGGAGGTGTGCGCCGGCGCCTTCCCCGAGGCCGCCTTCGCCCCCGTGCTCTGCCCGGCCTTCACCGACTCCCGGTACTTCCGCCAGCTGGGCGCCGACGCCTACGGGCTGGTGCCGGTCATGCTCAGCAACGACGAGCTGGCCACCTTCCACGGGATCGACGAGCGCATCCCGCTCGCCGGCCTGCGCCGGGGCTGTGAGGTGATGTACGAGATCGTGGCCCGGGCGTGTGCCGCCCGCTGAGGCCGCGGAAGCTGCCTAGTACCTAGCGGCGGTGCGGGGCCGCAACCCGGCGCGGACCAGCGCGCAGTGGGCGCACAATGACCCGATGCGCCGGACCTGGACCCGGCACGGCTCACACGTGAGACGCCGGCAGTCCCGGCACTCAGCGACCGCAGCTTCCCCGTAGTGGCTGTCACAGTTGCCCATGGTCCCCTTATCGTCGCTCCCTTAAGCCAGCGTTACGCCGGCATGAGCTTCTGCCCGATTTGCCCCCTATGAAATGGCGGATACTGACACGATGGAACGCCTCCCCCGCTACCGCACCGGAGACCCCGAGCTGGACGCCGCCGTGGCCGAGCTGGTCACCCTGGCCGGCGTCGACGAGCACCCCGACCTCGTCTTCGAGCTGATCGCCTCCGCCCTGCGCATGGCCCGCGACCAGGCCAACCGGGGCGACCTCAAGATCGCCAACGCCGCCCTCAAGGAGATGCGCTACGCCTTCCACGTGTTCGCCCCCTACCGGGGCCAGCACAAGGTGGCCATCTTCGGGTCGGCCCGGACCATGCCCGAGGACCCGCTCTACGAGCAGGCCCGCAGCTTCGCCGAGGCCATGGCCGCCCGGGACTGGATGGTCATCACCGGGGCGGGACCGGGGATCATGTCGGCGGGCATCGAGGGGGCGGGGCCGGTGAACTCCTTCGGGGTCAACATCCGGCTGCCCTTCGAGGCGTCCTCCAGCCAGTTCATCGCCGACGACCCCAAGCTGATCAACTTCCGGTACTTCTTCACCCGCAAGCTCGCCTTCATGAAGGAGTCGCACGGCTTCGTACTCCTCCCCGGCGGCTTCGGGACCATGGACGAGGCGTTCGAGC
>JBOGFE010000452.1:0-4580 GCA_050741935.1 Acidimicrobiia bacterium
CCCCGGCGCAGCGCCTCGACGGCGCCCAGACCCGCCCCCGCGGCCAGGCGCCCGGCCCGCCACGACCCGGCCGAGGCCCGGGTGTCGGCGTCGATGTCGCCCCCGCCGGCGACACAGAAGCGCTCGAGCGCCTCGAGGTACGCCACCGGATGGACGAGGGCCAGCTCGTCCACCGTCGCCTCCCGGGGGGCGAGGGGGACCACGGCGTCACCGAGGCCGGCGGCGTCCACGCCGGCCACCGCCGCCGTGAGCCGGGCCACCCGTTCGGGGTGACCGGGCCCGGTGTCGTGGTGGGCGAAAGCGGGATCGGTCGCCACCAGCAGCATCGGCCGATCACGATAGACCGGCCGGGGTGGCGGGTGGTCCGGCCGGTACGCTTCCGGGGGTGAGCGCCCAGACCATCGAACGGCTCGGTGAGCGGGCCCGTCTGGCCACGTGGCGGGGGGACGGGGTCGTCGCCCACCTCGCCCCGACGACCACCGGGCCGCTGTCGGCCGGCTTCGTCACCGAGTGTCTGGACTGGCTGCGGGTCCGGGGTTACCGGTCGGTGGTGACCAGCGCCCTGTCCTCGCCCGAGTGCCGCGGATTTCTGGAGGCCGGCTTCGACCTGCACGAGGAGCTCGATCTCCTGACCCATGACCTCTCCGGCCTGTCGCCCCGCCCCCGGGGCCTGCGCCGGGCCCGGCGCCGGGACCGTCCGGTGGTCATCGCCCTCGACGAGCTGGCCTTCCCGCCCTTCTGGCGCCTCCACGAGGGCGGGCTGGAAGAGGCGCTGGCGGCCACGCCCTCCGTGCGCTTCCGGATCGCCGGCCGGCGTTTCGATACGGCCAGGCATGGGGATGGGGCCCCATGCACTGGAGGAGCCTGGGGTTGGGACCCCAGGCGGGGTGGCGAAGCCACCGGAAGCATCGCCGGCTACGCCATCACCGGCCGGGGCGGGGACACCGGCTACCTCCAGCGCCTCGCCGTGCACCCCGCCGACCGGGGCCAGGGGCTGGGGCGGGCCCTGATCGTCGACGCCCTCGTCTGGCTGCGGCGCCGGGGGGCGGACCGGGCGCTGGTGAACACCCAGCGGACCAACGACCGCGCCCGTGCCCTCTACCAGGCCTGCGGCTTCCGGCTCCTCCCCGAGGGTCTGTCGGTCCTGGCCCGGGGACTGTGAACCGCCGCACCCTCCTCCCGGGGCTGCTCGTCGCCGTCCTCGTGCTCGCCGGGTCGACCCCGGCGCCGGCCGGCCTGCGCCCCGCCGCCGACACCACCGTGGCCCTCGTCCACCAGCCCCCCTGGGTGCCCCCCGAGGGCACCGCCGTCCTCGAGCTGCGCCTGCGGGGGCCGCTCGAGGGCCTCGACGTGGATGTGACCGTGCACCGCCCGGTGACCTCCCGCACCGCCTTCACGCCGGCCATGGCCGGCGAGCGCCTCGGGGTGGCCGAGGGGCGCCTCACCGTCGCGGCCGTCTCCCTGCCCCCCGACGCCGACGGCGACCTCCTGCTGGCCGTGGGCGTCCAGGGCCCCACGTCCCCCCCGGACCCGAACCGGATCGTGCCCGGACGGACCGGCGTGTACCCGGTGACCATCGAGCTGCGCCGGCCGGGCGGGCCCGCCCTCGACCGCTTCGTCACCCCGCTGGTCGTGATCGCCCCCGGCCTCGTGCCCCTCACCCTGGCCTGGGTGTGGCGCTTCGACGCCACGCCGGTGCGCATGCCCGATGGCTCGGCCCGTCCGCTGGCCCGGGCCGCCCTCGAACCCGGCGGCCGGCTGCGCCGGATGGCCCGGGCCCTGGCCGGCGCCATCGACGTCCCCCTCACCGTGGCCGCCACTCCCGAGACGCTGGAGGCGTGGTCCGAGGGGGTGGGCGGGGCCACCCAGGACGAGTCGGGCGCCGACCTCAGCGCCACGGGTGACCCCACCGGGCTGCGGGCGGCAACCGCCCCGTCGACCCGCCAGGTCCTCGACGCCCCCTACGTGTCCCTGCACCTTCCCCGCCTCCTGGCCGCCGGCCTGGGGGCCGAGGTCGACCGGCAGTTCGCCCGGGGCCGGGACGTGCTCACCCAGGTCCTGGGCGGCGACGCCCCGGACACCATGCTGGCCGGGGCCCTGGACGCCCCGGCGCTCTCCCGGCTGCGCCAGTTCGGCGTCGAGCGGGTGGTGGTGCCGCCCGAGGCGCTGACCCCCATCCCCCAGCGCCTGACCCCGGGACGCCCGTTCGCCGTGGCCCACCGCAACCGGCCCTTCGCCGCCGCCGTGTCCGACCCCGGCCTCGCCGCCCTCCTCGACGGCGACGCCCCGTCGGCGCTGCGGGCGGCCCGGTTCCTCGCCGCCCTCAGCCTGGTGGCGTTCGAGGCGCCCCGGGAGCAGCGCGGGGTGGTCGTCGTGACCCCGGCCGGATGGGATCCCCCGGCCAGCCTGCTCGACGCCGTGCTCAGCGGGCTGCGGTCCCATCCGGCGGTGGCGCCCCGGACCCTGGACGGGTTCTTCGCCGAAATCGCCCCCGAGGCCGCCGAGGGCACGGCCCTGGTTCGGGCCCCGGCCCCGCCCGGGCCGGTGCCCGAGGACAGCCCCGACCCCGACGTCGTGGAGCGGCTCCGCCGGCGGCAGGCCGACTTCGCCGAGGTCATCGGCGAGGACCAGTCCCCGACCCGGGCCGTGGACCGCAACATCCTGGTCAGCCAGGCGGTGGACCTCCCCGGCGGGCGCCAGTCGCCCCGTCGCTACCTGGCCGGCGCCGAGGAGGTCATCGCCCAGGTGACCGGCCGGGTGAAGGGACCCGACGGGCAGCGGGTGACCCTCACCGCCCGCCGGGGCAGCATCCCCATCTCGCTCCTCAACGCCAACGACCGTCCCCTGCGGGTGCGGGTGCACCTGGACAGCGACCAGCTGCAGTTTCCCGAGGGCGCCGACCGGCTGATGACCCTGCCCCCCCAGAACACGACGGAGAGCTTCACCGTCGAGGCCCGGGCGCCCGGGGCCTTCCCCCTGGCCATCACCATCACGTCGCCCGACGGCGACCTGGTCGTCAACCACAGCGAGCTGACCATCCGCTCGACCGTCGTCAGCGGGGTCGGGGCCACCCTCACGGCCGGGGCGGGCGTCTTCCTCCTCGTGTGGTGGGGCAACAACCTGCGGCGTTCCCGGCGCCGGCCCCGCCGGCGGGCGGAGCCCGACGCCGGGAACGAACCCCCGGAGGGGTGAGCACGGCCGAAGGTCGCGCCCGGGGGAGCGGGATCGTGCGGTCGAGCGCCCGGGTGGCCCTCGGAACCGCCCTGTCCCGGCTGACCGGCTTCGCCCGGCTGGCGGCCATGGCCTACGCCATCGGCTTCACCCGGCTGACCGACACCTACAACCTGGCCAACAGCACGCCGAACATCGTCTACGAGCTGCTGCTCGGGGGCGTCCTGTCCGCCACCCTGGTCCCCGTCTTCGTCGATCACCGGGACCGGGAGGACGACGAAGCCACCTCGGCGGTGGTCACCGTCGCCGCCGTCGTGCTCGTGATCCTCACCGTCGTCGGGATCCTCGCCGCCCCCGCGATCGTGCGCCTCTACACCCTGCGGGTGGAGGGCGCCGCCGCCGCGGCCCAGCAGGCGGTGGCCACCAGCCTGCTGCGCCTGTTCATGCCCCAGATGCTCTTCTACGGGTTGGTGGCCATGGCCTCGGCCCTGCTGCACGCCCACCGGCGCTTCGCCACCCCGGCCTTCGTCCCCGTGCTCAACAACCTGGTGGTCACCGCCGTCTTCCTCAGCCTCCCCCGGCTCGTGGACGGCACCCCCACCCTCGACGGCGTCCGCCAGGACCGGGGCCTGGTGGTCCTTCTCGGGCTGGGCACCACGGCCGGGATCGCGGCCATGGCCCTGGCCCTGCTGCCGGCGTTGCGGCGCACCGGGGTGCGGCTCCGGCCGGTGTTCTCCTGGGGCCATCCGGCGGTGCGGAAGGTCGTGGCCCTCTCCGGCTGGACGGCCGGTTACGTGGCCTCCAACCAGCTGGCCCTGTGGGTGGTCCTGGTCCTGGCCAACGGCTTCGCCGGCGGGGTCTCGGCCTACCAGGGCGCCTTCGTGTTCTTCCAGCTGCCCCATGGCCTGGTGGCGGTCTCGTTGATGACGACCATCGCCCCCGACCTGGCCGGCGCCGCCGGCCGCGGCGATCTGGCCACCTTCCGGGCCCGCTTCGACCTCGGGATGCGGCTCATGGTCCTGGCCATCCTCCCCGCCGCCGCCGGCTACCTCGTGCTCTCCCGCCCGGTGGTGGGGTTCCTCCTGGAGCGGGGGGCCCTGTCGGGGGCGTCGGCCCAGCTGACCGCCGACTGCCTGGCCCTCTTCGCCCTCGGCCTGGTGCCGTTCTCCCTCTACCTCTACGCCCTGCGGGGCTTCTACGCCTTCCACGACACCCGCACCCCGTTCCTGCTCAACGCCGGGGAGAACGGGATCAACATCGTGGCCGCCCTCGTGCTGTCCCGCTGGCTCGACGTGCCCGGCCTGGCCCTGGCCTACGCCGGCGCCTACGCCGTGGCCGCCCTGGCCGCCGTGACCCTGCTCAGCCGGCGTACCGGCGGGCGCCTGGGCGGCTCCGCCGCCGCCTTGGTC
>JBOGFE010000453.1:0-3603 GCA_050741935.1 Acidimicrobiia bacterium
CCAAGGCCGGGATGGGCATGGACGTCGACATCGCCCGGGTGCCCCGCCGGGAGCCGGCCATGACCCCGGTGGAGGTCATGACCTCCGAGAGCCAGGAGCGGATGCTGGCCATCGTCCGGCCCGGTGACCTCGACGAGGTCCTGTCGCTGTGCCGGCGCTGGGAGATCCGGGCCAGCGTGGTCGGCCGGGTGACCGGCACGGGCCGCTTCCGGGTCTACGACGGGCTCTTCGGTGATTCCGATGACGACCCGCCGGGCCCCAGTGATTCCGGGGACACCCCGGGCCCCGGTGATTCCGGGGACACCCCGGGCCCCGGGGCCGGCGACCCGTCCGCCGCCGAGCTCCTGGCCGACGTGCCCGTCGGCAGCCTGGGCGAGGGGCCGGACTACGACCGCCCCCTGGCCCGGCCCGCCGACCAGGACGACCGCCTGGCCGCCGATCCGTGGCCCAAGCTGTTCGGGCGCTTCCCGCCCGGCGCCGACCTGGGCCCCGAGCTCCTCGGGCTCCTCGGCTCCCCCGGGGTGGGCGACTCGTCGTGGGTGTGGCGCCAGTACGACCACCAGCTCTTCCTCAACACCGTGGCCGGCCCGGGAGCCGACGCCGCCGTGCTGCGGTTGAAGGACACCGCCAAGGCGCTGGCCCTGACCACCGACGGGAAGGCCCGCTTCTGCCGCCTCGATCCCCGGGTCGGCGGGGCCCTGGCGGTGCTGGAAGCGGCCCGCAACGTGGCCTGCACCGGCGCCCGGCCCCTGGCGCTGGTCAACTGCCTGAACTTCGGCAATCCCGAGCACCCCGAGGTCATGTGGCAGTTCTCCGAGGTGGTCGACGGCATGGCCGAAGCCTGCCGGGAGCTCGAGATCCCGGTGGTGGGGGGCAATGTCAGCTTCTACAACGAGTCGGGAGGCGCCGACATCGACCCCACGCCGGTGGTGGGTGTCGTCGGGCTCATCGACGAGCTGTCCGGCCCCGTGCCCGGCGCCCGTCTCGCCCCCGGGGAGCGCATCGTGCTCCTCGGGACCACCGCCCCCGAGCTGGGGGGCTCGGAGTGGGCCGCCCGCCACGGCCTGGCCGACGGCCCGCCGCCGGCCGCCGATCTCGAGGCCGCCTTCCGGCTCCATCCCCTGGTGGCGCAACTGGTGGCCGACCGGGTGGTGGCCGGGGTCCACGACTGCTCCGACGGGGGCCTGGCCGTGGCCCTGGCCGAGATGGCCATCGCCGGCGGCTGTGGATTCGCCGCCACCTGCGCCGGCGACCTCGAGGCGCTCCCGCCGGCGGCGGTGTGCTTCGCCGAGTCGGCCAACCGGGTGATCGTCTCGGTGGTCCCCGACGAGGTGGCCGAGGTCCTGGCCCGGGCCCGGGCCGCCGGTGTCCCCGGCGCCGAGCTGGGCGTCGCCGGCGGGGACCGTCTCGTGTTCGAGGGCTGCTTCGACGTCGGCCTCGACGAGGCGGCCTCAGCCTGGCGCAACGCCCTCCCGGAGGCCTTGTCGGCGGAGCTCCAGCTCCTCGAGTAGCTCGTCGGGGACCCGCAGGTCGCCCAGTCCGGTGCCGAGGGCCAGGTCGGGCTTGTAGGCGCCGTGGTAGTCACTGCCGCCGGTGGGGCACAGGCCGAGCTCACCGGCCAGGCTGTGCCACACCGCCCGTTCCTCGGGCGGGTAACGGCCGTATTCGCACTCCAGGCCGTCGAGGCCGGCGTCGGCCAGGCCGGCGATGAACTCGGCCGCCGCCTCCCGGTCCAGGCCGAGGGTGGTCGGATGGGCGAGGACGGCCACGGCCCCGGAGGCGTGGGCCAGCGTGATCGCCTCGGTGGGTGTCAGCCGGTCCCGGCCCAGGTAGGCGGGACGTCCGCTGGCCAGCCAGCGGTCGAAGGCCTCCTCGAAGCTGGTGACGTAGCCCTTGCGGACCATCAGGGCGGCGATGTGGGGCCGGCCCACCGTGCCTTCACCCGCTTCGGCCATCACCTCGGCCACGGAGATGGGCATGCCGTGCCGGGCCAGGACCCCCAGGATGCGCTCGTTGCGCACACCCCGGCCGGCCCGCATGCGGGCCAGCTGGTCCTGGAGGGGGCCCGGGCCGTCCTCGAGGAAGTACACGAGCAGGTGCATGCCGCCCCGCTGCACCTCGCAGGCGAGCTCGCAGCCGGGCACCAGTCGCACCCCGACCGCCTCCGCCGCCGCTTTCGCCTCGGCCAGGCCGGCGACGGTGTCGTGGTCGGTCAGGGCGAAGGCGGACAGCCCGGCGCCGGCGGCCATCGCCGCCAGCTGGGCCGGGCGGTCGGAACCGTCGGAGGCGACCGAGTGCGTATGGAGGTCGATCACCATCTCGAACCTAGCCGCCCCGGCCCGTCACCTCTGACGGTGCTGGTACGAGCTCTCGTCGCCCTCGACCTCGAACACGTGCCACTCGTCGGGGACGCCCTTGAAAGCATGTTCGCCCCGGTCGGCAAACCGGATCCCCGACCCGGCCACCAGATCCTTGACCGTACTGGTGACGAGGACCGCGTCCGGGGCGGCGTGCTTGGCCACCCGGGCGGCAACGTGGACGGCGATGCCGCCCAGGTCCTCCCCCATGACCTCGCACTCCCCGGTGTGGATCCCGACCCGCAACTGGAGACCGAGGTGGCGCACGGAGGGGATGACCGCCCGAGCGAACCGGATGGCTCGGGCCGGGCCGTCGAACGTGACCAGGAAACCGTCTCCGGTGGTCTTGACCTCGTGGCCTCCGAAGCGGTCGAGTGCCTTGCGCACCGCGGCGTGGTGGCCCTCGAGCAGCTCTCGCCAGGCATTGCCACCGAGTTCGGCCGCTTTCTGGGTCGATTCCACGATGTCGGTGAAGACCACGGTGGCCAGCACCCGGTCCGGCTCGGGGCTGAGGTCGCGCAGGGCCTCGATGGCCCGCCCCCGTCTCCAGACGGCGCGACAGGCCTCGAAGATGGTCACGGCGCGCTCCAGGGCCTCAACCGCCCGGTCAGGGTCGTCCTCGGACAAGGAGCGCCCGAGCAGATCGAGCGCCCGTCCCTCAAAGGCCCGACATCCGGTGGGAGCGAGGAGCTGCACCGCCTCCTCGGCCCGGCGGGCCGCACCCGGCGTGGCCCCGGCGACAAGGTCGGCCCAGGCTGCGCCCATCGCCGCCAGGCCCCGGTACAGGTCGCAGCCGGTCTCCTTGGCGCACCGCTCGAGCTGGTTCGCCGCTTCTTCGGCGAGATCGGCCCGCTGGCTCTCGGCCGCCAACTCGGCGAGGTCGACCAGTACGAAGGCAGCGAAGGGCCAGGCCTCCATGTCGAAGACCCGGGAACCTACGTGCCGAAGGCCGGAGAGCGCCTCGGTGGTCCTCCCTTCTCTCCAGGCCAGAACGGCCTCGGCGTAGGGAGCCCAGTCGCTGAACATGAGCCAGTCCCGATTGTCGTACGCGGCCCGGGACTTCAGGATGTACTTGCGCGCCTCCACCAGCTGATCCGTCTCCACGGCCGAGAGCGCCGCGAAGGCCACCCCCCAGGCCTCCCGCCGGCTCAGCCCGCCGGGAAAATGGGCCATGATCTCCTGGGCGCTGGCGACCGAGGCCGAGAAGCTTCCCGACAGCCAGGGGATGGCCGGCTCCCACTTGAGC
>JBOGFE010000454.1:0-6323 GCA_050741935.1 Acidimicrobiia bacterium
GCCGGTGGCTGTGCCGACGCGGACCTGAGGGTCGAGGTCGGAGCCGGCGCGGGGAGCCCGGCCGGCCCCGATCCGCTGGACGTCCTGCCCCGCACCGGCGCCGCCCTCCTGCCTCTCGCCGGGACCGGGGTCGGGCTCCTCCTGGCCGGGACGCTCCTGGTCCGTCGTGCCACCCGGCGCCGGAGCCGACCGGGTTCCTAGCCGGAGCGGGAGTCGCGCCGCAGGGGATGGCCCTCGGGGACCTCGACGAGCACCAGGAGTACGCCGTCGGGGTCGCGCAGGCGGGCCTCGCGCAGGCCCCAGGACTTGTCCACCGGCGCCTCCACCTGCTCGACGCCGGCCGCCGCCAGGCGGTCCCACTCGGCGTCGACGTCGCGGACCTGGAGCCAGAGGGAGATCTTGTGGGGAGGCGTCACCGGCGGCCCGCCCTGCCCCGAGACCTCCAGGTAGCCACCGCCCAGGAAGAACACCGCCCCCCCGGCGAACTCCCGGAACAGGTGGAGACCCAGGGTCTGTCCGTAGAAGGCGCGGGACCGCTCGAAGTCCACCGGCCGGAGCAGCACCCGGGAGGCGAGGACGTCCACGGTCAGCGGGGCAGGTCCAGGCCGGCGAGGAACCGCACCAGGATGTCGTTGGTCTCGGCCGGGCCCTGCTGCTGGGTCCAGTGGCCGACGCCGGGGATCAGGACCTGCTCGACCAGCCCGGGCACCCACTCGGCCATCGGCTCGACGGGCATGAAGCGCAGGACCGGGTCGCGCTCGCCGCCGATGTAGGCCACGGGGATCTCGACCTTGCGGCCGGCGACCTCCTCGGTGAGCCCCCAGTTGCGGTCGAGGTTCCGGTACCAGTTGAGGCCGCCGGTGAATCCGGTCCGGCGGAACTCGGCTTCGTAGACGGCGAAGTCCTCGTCGGAGAGCCACCCGGGCACGTTCGGCACCTCGGCCGTCCCGTCGAACACGTCGGGCGAGACGCGGCGGAAGATGAACCGCAGGCTGGCGCCGGGGTCGGCGTCGAGCTGGGCGTCGGCCACCCCCGGCTCCTGGAAGTAGAGGATGTAGAAGAACTGGTCCTCGAACTGCTTCCTCCACGTCTCTGTCGGCGGGCGGGGACCACGGGGCACGAACGGCACGCTGAGGGCGGCCACGCCGTGGAGGCGCTCGGGGGCGGCCTGGGCCAGGTACCAGGCCACCATGGCGCCCCAGTCGTGGCCCACCACCACCGCCCGCTCCTCGCCCAGGGCGTCGATCAGGCCGAGGACGTCGGCGCCCAGGTGGGCGATGTCGTAGTCCCCGATGGCCTCCGGCCGCCCGCTGCGGCCGTAGCCCCGCATGTCCGGGGCGACGACCCGGTAGCCGGCGGCGGCCAGCACCGGGAGCTGGTGGCGCCACGAGTACCACAGCTCGGGGAAGCCGTGACAGCACACCACCAGGGGCCCCTGGCCGCATTCGGCCACGTGGAGCTCGATCCCGGCCAGCTCGATCTGGCGGTGGCTCACCCCCGTCTCCATCGCCGGGGCAGCCTAGGTCGTAACCTCCCGGACCGATGACCTCCCCCACCCACCCTCCGATGGCGTCCCCACCCTCCCCGGAGCTCGGCCAGGGCCGTCTTGAGACCCTCCGATGGCGTCCCCACCCACCCTCCGATGACGGTTGACCTGTCGGGGATGTGGCGCCTTTGTGAGGCGGAGGGCGACCTGCACCAGCGCTTCACCGACCCCGGCTTCGACGACTCGGCCTGGACGGAATGGGCCGTGCCCGGCCACTGGCGCTCCGTCCCCGAGCTGGAACGCTCCGACGGGCCCGTGCTCTACCGGCGCCGGTTCGCCGTCGAGCCCGTTCCCGGACAGCGGTCCTTCCTCGTCCTCGACGGCGTCTTCTACTACGGCGACGTGTGGCTCGACGGCGCCTACCTCGGGGCCACCGAGGGCTACTTCGCCCCCCACGCCTTCGAGATCACCGACGCCCTGGCCGGCGGGGGCGAGCACGTGCTGGCCATCGAGGTGGCCTGCCCGCCCGAGCGCGACGGCTCCAACAAGCGGATGGTCACCGGCGTGTTCTCCCACTGGGACAACCTCGACCCCAAGTGGAACCCGGGGGGCCTGTGGCGCCCGGTGCACGTCGCCTCCAGCGGTCCCGTGCGCCTGGCCCGACTCCGGGCGCTGTGCACCGAGACCACCGAGGACCGGGGGCGCCTCGGCCTCGACCTGACCCTGGACGCCGCCGCCGGCCCCGCCACCGCCCGGCTCCGGGCCCGGCTCACGGGACCCGGGGTCGACCTCGTCGCCGACCGGGACCAGACCCTGGCCGCGGGCGAGAACCAGCTGTCGTGGACCCTGGAGGTGGACCGGCCGCCGCGCTGGTGGCCGTGGCGCTACGGGGACCAGCCGCTGTGCGACCTCGACGTCGACGTGGAGGTCGACGGGGCCCGCAGCGACGGGCGCCGGCTGCGCACGGCCTTCCGGGAGGTGCGCCTGGACAACTGGCGCCTGCACGTGAACGGCGAGCGGATCTTCGTCATGGGCACCAACCAGGGCCCCACCCGGATGGCCCTGGCCGAGTCCACGACCGAGGACCTGGCCGCCGATGTCGCCCGGGCCCGGGAGGCCAACCTCGACATGGTGCGCCTCCACGCCCACGTCGGCCGGCCGGAGCTCTACGCCGCCGCCGACGAGGCCGGCGTGCTCCTCTGGCAGGACCTTCCGCTGCAGTGGGGCTACGGGCGGGGCGCCCGCAAGCCGGCGGCCGCCCAGGCCCGGGCGCTGGTCGACCTCGCCGGCCACCATCCCAGCGTGGCCCTGTGGTGCGGGCACAACGAGCCGTTCCCGGGCCCGTCGGGCGAGCCCGGGGCGGGCCGGAGCCGCACCCGGGCCGCGGCCTCGCTGCTGCTGCCGAGCTGGAACAAGGACGTGCTCGACCGGTCGGTGGCCCGGGCGCTGTCCCGCTCCGATCCCACCCGGCCGGTCGTCGACCACTCCGGTGTGCTCCCGGGGGTGATCCGGGGCGGCACCGACAGCCACTTCTACCTCGGGTGGTACAGCGACGAGATGGGCGACCTGGCCGAGACCCTGCGGCGCTGGCCGCGCCTGGGCCGCTTCGTGTCCGAGTTCGGCGCCCAGGCCGTCCCGGAGCGCGCCGACTTCATGGAGCCCAAGCACTGGCCCAACCTGGACTGGCCCCGCCTGATCGGCCGCCACTGCCTCCAGAAGCGGATCTTCGACCGCCGGGTGCCACCCGACGAGTACGCCACCTTCGAGGACTGGCGGGCGGCCACCCAGGCCTACCAGGCGGCGCTGATCCAGCTCCAGGCCGAGGACCTGCGCCGGCTCAGGTACCGCCCCACGGGCGGGTTCCTCCAGTTCTGCTTCGCCGACGGCGCCCCCGGGGTGACCTGGTCGGTGCTCGACCACGACCGGGTGCCGAAGGCCGGGTTCGGCGCCCTGCGCGACGCCTGTCGCAGCGTGCTGCCCATGCTCGATCCCCGCACCGGCGCCCTGCATGTGGCCAACGAGCTGCGCCGGCCCCTCGCCGGGGCGGTGATCGAGGCCCGCCTCGGGGGCGGGGAGTGGCGCTTCACCGGGGACGTGGCCGCCGACTCCCTCGCCTTCGTGGGCCGGGTGGAGATGCCCGAAGGGGTTTCAGTGGCCGAGGTCACCCTCACCCACGACGACGTGGGCGTGGTCGTGAACCGCTACGACCCGACGGTCCTGGCCGCGGCCAGCGCCGGGCGGTAGCGCCAGAGTCGGGGGGCGACCGCTACGCCCCGGCGCCTCGCGCAGAGAGGAGCTTGGGCCGGACGGACACCAGGTAGACGATGGCCAGGATCATCCCCGGGAACCCGCCGAAGAAGGTGCCGACGGCGATCAGCGCCACCCAGATGGTGCGCTGCTGGCCGATGGCAGCCCACTGGGCATCGGTGGCCCGCAGGGCGTCGACCAAGGCCCAGACCGGTACGGCGATGAAGCCCACCATCACGAGCAGGATGATCAGTTCGGTCGGACCCAAGTTCATGGGTGAACCCTAGAGCCGGACGCGTCGCCCGCGCCTGCGAATTCCCCGCTGACGCCGGCCCCTACTCGAGGGGTTGCTCGATCTCGTCGGGGCGGGGGGCCAGGCCCTCCCGGGCCAGGGAGCGGGCGCAGGCGTTCCAGCGCAGGATGACGGAGTCGTCGCCTTCGGGGCGGATTGCCTCGGCCTCCTCGTAGAGGGTCATGGCGTCCCGGAAGGCGCCGTAGGCGGAGCTGCGGGCCTTGCCCCGCTTCAGGTAGGCCCGGGCCTGGCGCTCCCACACCAGCCCGGCGTAGTAGGCGCGCTGGTACTCGTCGGTGAGCTGGGTCACGTAGGCCCGGGCGTCCTGCGACCCGGACGACCGCTCGGTGCCGAACTGGTCGGTGATGGCCAGGATGAGCACGACCAGCGCCTGCTGGTGGTCGGGGTCGACCTCGAGCACGTCGAGGCAGATGCTCTCGGCCTGGTTGGGCTCGTTGAGCAGCCGGTAGCGCTCCGCCTTGGCCAGCGCCTCGGGGATGGCAGCCCTCGAGATCCGCTTCAGCGGCGTCCGATCCGTCATCCCCCACCCCCCTGTGTCTGGGCCCAGCCGTCTACCTGGACTGGCTCAGCAGCTTCCGGTTCTTGAACTTGGCCTTGATGTAGTCCCGGTTCATGAGCGAGATGAAGTCGATGGAGATCTCCTTGGGGCAGGCCGCCTCGCACTCCCCGTGGAGCGTGCAGCTGCCGAAGTACTCCTCCATCCGGTCGACCATGGCCTGGGTGCGATCCCAGCGCTCGGCCTGGCCCTGGGGCAGCAGGTTGAGATGGGCCAGCTTGGCCGAGGTGAACAGCTGGGCGGCGCCGTTGGGGCAGGCGGCCACGCAGGCGCCGCAGCCGATGCAGGCCGCCGCCTCGAAGGCCGTGTCCGCCACCGGCTTGGGGACGGGCACCAGGTTGGCCTCCGGCGCCGCCCCGGTGTTGACGCTGATGTAGCCGCCCGCCTCCACGATGCGGTCGAAGGCGCTGCGGTTCACGACCAGGTCCTTCACCACCGGGAAGGCGGCCGCCCGCCACGGCTCCACCTCGATCACGTCCCCGGAGCTGAACTGGCGCATGTGCAGCTGGCAGGTGGCCGTCCCCCGCTGGGGGCCGTGGGGCCGCCCGTTGATCATCACCCCGCAGGACCCGCAGATCCCCTCCCGGCAGTCGTGCTCGAAGGCGACCGGCTCCTCGCCCCGGGCCACCAGGCGCTCGTTGAGGATGTCGAGCATCTCCAGGAACGACATGTCGGGGCTCACGCCCGGCATGTCGTACTCGACCATGGCGCCGGTGGCGTCGGGCCCGTCCTGGCGCCAGATGCGCAGCTTCAGGTCGAGGGTCTGACGTTCCGCCGATGTCGAGGGCGCGGGCACTACCGGTAGCTCCGCTGGGCGAGGTGGACGTGGTCGAACTCGAGGGGCTCGACGGCCACCTCGGGCTTCTCTCCCGGCCCGGCGAAGCTCCAGGCGGCCACATGGGCGAAGTTCTCGTCGTCCCGGCGGGCCTCGCCGTCCTCGGTCTGGTGCTCGATCCGGAAGTGTCCGCCGCAGGACTCCTCCCGGCGCAGGGCGTCGGTGCACATGAGCTCGGCCAGCTCGAAGAAGTCGGCCACCCGCCCGGCCCGTTCCAGCGACTGGTTCAGGCCGTCGGCCTCGCCCAGCACCCGGAGGTCCCGGTCGAACTCCTCCCGCAGGGCCGGGATCTCCGACCGCGCCTTCTCCAGGCCCTCGCGGTTGCGGGCCATGCCGCAGTGGTCCCCCATGATCTTCCCCAGCTCCCGGTGGAAATGGTCCACCGAGCGGGTGCCCGGGCGGGCCAAAAAAGCGGCCGTGTCCGTTCGGACCTGGGCCTCGGCCTCGGCGAAGGCCGGGTCGTCGGTGGGGACCACCGCCTCACCCAGGAAGCCGGCCAGGTAGTTGGGCAGGGTGTAGGGCAGGATGAAGTAGCCGTCGGCCAGGCCCTGCATGAGCGCCGAGGCACCCAGGCGGTTGGCGCCGTGATCGGAGAAGTTGGCCTCGCCGAGGACGAACAGGCCCGGCACGTTGGACATGAGGTGGTAGTCCACCCACAGCCCGCCCATCGTGTAGTGGACGGCCGGGTAGATGCGCATCGGGGTGACGTAGGGGTCGTCGTCGGTGATGCGCTCGTACATCTGGAAGAGGTTGCTGTAGCGCTCCTCGATCACCGGCTTGCCCAGTCGCCCGATCGACTCGGAGAAGTCGAGGTATACCCCGTTCTTGCGGGGCCCGACGCCACGGCCCTCGTCGACCTGGGTCTTGGCGTTGCGCGACGCCACGT
>JBOGFE010000455.1:0-2524 GCA_050741935.1 Acidimicrobiia bacterium
GTCCAGTGGTCCAACGCCGGCGGCTCCTGGAAGCTCACCCAAACCGGTAAAGGCACCTACGGCCGCCTCTACGTCCAGGGCATAGGCCACGTCTCGGTCAAGCTGCACCGCCGCTTCGACGACGCCCGGCCGGTCAAGCTCGTCGTCTGCCGCTGCCTCCGCGGCTGGGAAGCCACCATCGTCTATCGAGACGTCCACATCGAGCAGCTGCCGCCGACCGGACGGGCGGCCGGCGTCGACGTCGGCATCACCGTCCGGGCCGCCGTGGCCGACGACCACGGCGCCGTCGAACTGATCGCCAACCCGATGCCCCTCACCCGGGCGCTCCGCCGCCTCGAGCAGGCCCAACAGGCGCTGGCCGCCTGCCAGACAGGCTCGAACCGGCGCCGACGGGCGCGACGGCGGGTCGCCCGCCTCCACCAACAGGTCCGCCAGCAACGCCGCCAGCAGGCCCACCAGCTCTCCGCCCGGCTCGTCGCCGCCTACGACCTCATCGCCGTGGAAGACCTCCACATCACCAACATGACCCGCTCCGCGCGGGGCACCGTCGAAGCCCCCGGCCGGGGCGTCGCCGCCAAGAGCGGCCTGAACCGATCCATCCACGACGCCGGATGGGGCCAACTCGTCAACCTGCTCACCTACAAGGCGGAAGGTGCCGGTAGGAAGCTCGTCCGAGTCCCCGCCCCCCACACCTCACAGACCTGCGCCGCCTGCGGCGCCACCGACCCCGCCAACCGGCCCGACCGCGACCACTTCACCTGCACGACGTGCGGCCACACCGCCCACCCCGATGCCAACGCCGCCCAGGTCATTCTCGCCATCGCCACCGGCCGGCTCACCATCACCCGACCACCACCAAACAGACGGCCCGGGTCGGGCCACCGCGACGCCGCCTGACCGGCCGCGAATCGTGAAGTGACGAACCCCGCGTCAACCGACGCCGGGATTCGTGCGCAGACCCTCAGCCCAGACCGCGCGAGTCCTGCTTGAGGGCGGTGTCGACCGACACGGCGGCCGCCACCACCAGGGAGCGCAGCGGGTCGGGCAGGGACTGGTGGATCTGGACCACGTAGTTGTCGGCCGTGGTGAACATCGTCTTGGCCAACCCCTCCCACGTCTTGGTGATGCGGGCCACCTCGTTGCCGGTGTGGTCCCGGATGGCGAAGTTCCAGGCCCGCCAGTTCTCGGCGTTGATGGAGCCCACCGTGGCCCCGCCCGCCTCCAGGGAGAAGTTGATCTTGCCGATCACGTTCTGCTGGACGATGTTGCCCAGCTCCTTGCCGCTGCCGTCGCTCACGATGATCCGGGACTTCATGATCTTGGCCGGGCGGGTGAGGGCCAGCAGCACGTTGCCGCCCATGTCGACCACCTGGAGCTTGTGGGTCATGAACTGGTCGACGCTGGCCACCACCCGCAGCACCTTCTTGGCCGCCGACTGGCCCACCTGGCGGACGGCGCCGATCTGGCGCCCGTTGCCGTCGTAGACGGCGTACTCGCTGTTGATCTCGATCAGCTTGGCCTTCTGGTTCACCACCAGGACGGGCTCGGTGAAGACGGTGCCCCCACCCGGTGCCGTCCCCTCGGCCCCGGCCCGGGTGACGTCGCGCACCACCTTCTCGGTGGGCCGGTCCACGGTGGGGACATGGGAGGGGCCGCCGGTGTTGGCGTCGACCGACTGGCGCCCGTGGTTGGAGACGTGCTCGGTCCAGCGCTGGCCGTCCCAGTAGCGCAGCTCGTGGCGTCCGGAGGGGTCGGGATACCAGTTGGGATCGGGCATGGCGCTCAACTCCCTGGTCGGCGGTCTGTGATCATGGCTCTTCGCCTGGCGGCTCATCGCTGTGCGACTGGGGCCCCTGCCCCAGCCGCCGAGCTGCTGGCGCAACTCCCTGTGACGATACCGGCGTATACCCTGTCCGGCTGATGAAAAGCATGACGGCGGACGAACTGCGGCGCGCCTTTGTCTCCTTTTTCGAGGAGCGGGGCCATACCGCCCTGCCCTCGTCCTCACTCGTGCCCAACGACCCGACGCTGCTGCTGGCCAACGCCGGTATGAACCAGTTCAAGCCCTACCTGCTGGGGGAGCAGCCTGCGCCGTGGCCAAGGGCGACCACCGTCCAGAAATGCTTCCGGACGGTCGACATCGACATCATCGGCACCACCACCCGGCACCTGACCTTCTTCGAGATGCTGGGGAACTTCAGCCTGGGGGACTACTTCAAGGAAGGCGCCATCCCCATGGCCTGGGAGTTCGCCACCGGGGTGCTCGGGCTGGACCCGGAGCGGATCTGGGTCACCGTCTTCGAAACCGACGACGAGGCCATCCAGATCTGGGCCGACACCGTGGGCGTCCCCCGGGAGCGCATCCAGCGCATGGGGGAGAAGGACAACTTCTGGAGCATGGGCCCCACCGGGCCCTGCGGCCCGTGCTCGGAGATGTACTACGACCGCGGGCCGGAGCTCTCCTGCGGCCGGCCCGACTGCGGGCCGGAGCTCTCCTGCGGCCGGCCCGACTGCGGGCCGGAGC
>JBOGFE010000456.1:0-4112 GCA_050741935.1 Acidimicrobiia bacterium
GGAGGGGCAGGCGCGGACCGGCGAAGCGCCAGGCGGCCCAGGCGGTGAGCTCCACCACCTCGGGCGGCGGCCCCGCCGACACCACCCCGAGGAGGGGCCGGAGCCGCTCCGGGGGCGCCTCGGGCTCCACCCCGTCGGCCACCACCCAGGCCCGCACCCGCCGTCCCGAGAGCCCCACCCGCACGATGGTCCCGACCGAAACCGCGGCGCGCATCGCCTCGGGCACGATGTAGTCGAAGACCCGCTCCACCGCGAGCACGTCGACCACCACCCGGCAGACCCGGGCCTGGGCTGTGTTCATGGCGTCGGGCACCCGGTTCCTTCGGAATACGCCCGCCGCTTGCGGCGGGGACCCCAACCCCGCCGCAAAATCAGCCGACTGCTCTGCGGAGCGTTTCGGCCAGGTCGCCCACCTGCTCCCAGGTGAACTCCTTGTCCGTCCGTCCGAAGTGCCCGTAGGCGGCCGTCTTGCGGTAGATGGGCCGGCGCAGGTCGAGGCGGTCGATGATGGCCGCCGGGCGCAGGTCGAAGATCTCCTGGATCAGTTCCGGCAGCCGGGCGGGGTCGACGGTCTCCGTCCCGAACGTGTCGAACAGGACCGACACCGGCCGGGCCTTGCCGATGGCGTAGGCCACCTGGACCTCGCAGCGCCGGGCCAGACCGGCCGCCACCACCGCCTTGGCCACCTGCCGGGTGGCGTAGGCCGCCGATCGGTCGACCTTGGTCGGGTCCTTGCCGGAGAAGGCGCCGCCGCCATGCCGGGCCATGCCACCGTAGGTGTCGACGATGATCTTTCGCCCGGTGAGCCCGGTGTCGGCGTGGGGCCCGCCCAGCTCGAAGATGCCCGTCGGGTTGCACAGCAGCTGGTAGTCGTCGTCGACGAAGGCGGGCGGCAGCAGCGGGCGGATCACGTACTCCCGCAGGTCGGGCGCCAGCAGGGTGTCGATGTCGATGCCGGGTTGGTGCTGGGTGGAGATGAGCACGGTGTCGAGCCGGACGGGCCGGCCGTCCTCGTACTCGATGGTGACCTGGGTCTTGCCGTCGGGACGCAGGTAGGGCATGACCCCGGCCTTGCGCACCTCGGCCAGGCGGTGGGCCAGGCGGTGGGCCAGCCAGATGGGCATCGGCATCAGGTCGGCCGTCTCGTCGCAGGCGTAGCCGAACATCATCCCCTGGTCGCCCGCCCCCACCAGGTCGAAGGGGTCCACCCCGCCCCGGCGGCGCTCCAGGGCGTCGTTGACCCCCTGGGCGATGTCGGGTGACTGCTCGTCGATGGAGACGACCACCCCGCAGGTGTTGCCGTCGAAGCCGAAGGACTCCCGGTCGTAGCCCACCGACTTGATGGTCTCCCGCACGATCTTGGGGATCTCCACGTAGGCGGTGGTGGTGATCTCGCCCGCCACCACGGCCAGGCCGGTGGTGAGCAGGGTCTCGCACGCCACCCGGCCGGTGTCGTCCTTGGTCAGGATGGCGTCGAGGATGGCGTCGGAGACCTGGTCGGCCATCTTGTCCGGGTGACCCTCGGTCACCGATTCCGAGGTGAACTTCCAGCGGTTGCTCACGGCCTCGCCTCCCTCACGCGGTCCCAGATGGCCTCGGCCAGCTCGATCTTGGTCATGTGGGGCAGCTCCGTCTGCTCGCCGGCCGGGGTGATGAGCACGGCCCGGTTGGTGTCGACCTCGAATCCCGAATCGGCGGCGGACACGTCGTTCGCCACCATGAGGTCGACCCGCTTGGCCGCCATCTTGGCCGTGGCGTGGCTGACGAGCTGCTCCGTCTCGGCCGCGAATCCTACGAGGAACTGCCCCTGCTTGGCCGACCCCAGGGCAGCCAGGATGTCGGGGGTGGGCTCGAGGATGATCTCGGGCGCACCCTCGGCCTTCTTCAGTTTGGACGGGGCCGCCACCTTGGGCCGGAAGTCGGCCACGGCCGCGGCCATCACCACCACGTCGACATCACCGAAGCGGGCGGTGACGGCGTCGGCCATCTCGGCCGCCGTGCTCACCCGCACCTCCTCCACGGGCCCGGCGGGCAGGGGCCGGCGCACGGTGGTGACGAGACACACCGTCGCCCCCCGGCGGGCGGCCACGGCCGCGAGGGCATAGCCCATCTTCCCCGACGAGCGGTTGCCGATGAAGCGGACCGGGTCGATGGGCTCCCGGGTCCCGCCGGCGGTGACGAGGACGCGCAGGCCGGCGAGGTCTCCGGGCGAGAGCAGCTGGGTGGCCGCGGCCACGATGCGGGCCGGGTCGGCCAGGCGCCCCGCCCCCACGTCGCCGCCGGCCAGACGGCCCGACTCGGGGTCCACCACCGCCACCCCCCGGCGGCGCAGGAGGGCCAGGTTGTCGACGACGGCGGGGTGCTCCCACATCTCGGTGTGCATGGCCGGGGCGATGAGCACGGGGGCCCGGGTGGCGAGCAGGGTGGCGGTGAGGAGATCGTCGGAGATCCCGGCCGCGTACTTGCCGATCAGCTTGGCGGTGGCCGGCGCCACCAGGATCAGGTCGGCCGACTGCCCGAGGCGGGTGTGGGGTATCGGCTCGGCCGCGTCGAACAGGGAGGTGCGGGCGGGCTCGGAGGCGAGCGCCGAGAAGGTGAGCGGCCCCACGAAGCGGGTGGCGTCCTCGGTGAGGACGGGGGCCACATGGGCACCGGCATCGACCAGACGGCGGCACACCTCGACGGCCTTGTAGGCGGCGATGCCGCCGGAGACCCCGAGCACGATGCGCCGGCCGGCGAGAGCGCCCAGGGGATCGCCTACTTGATCGAGCGCTCGACGTCCTCGGGGCGCTCGTAGACGATCTTGCCCGCTTCGATCTCCTCCAGGGAGATGGACAGCGGCTTGCGCGACAGGGAGGTCACCTGCGGGGGCACGATGGTCCCCAGCCCCTCGCCGAGCTGGTTGAAGTAGGAGTTGATCTGACGGGCCCGCTTGGCGGCCAGCGCCACCAGGGTGAACTTGGAGTCGACCTTGTCGGAGAGGCTCTCCAGCAGGGGGTGCATGAGCGAGGCGCGGCGTTCCAAGGTCAATCTCTCTTTCCGGGGACACCCCCGACCCCGGGGTCCCTGTGACCAGCGAGGATAGCAGCGACCTCGCTGACGGCCGTCTCCAGCTCGTCGTTCACGACGACATGGTCGAAGCGGGCCGACATGGCCTCTTCGGCCTCCGCCTGCGCCAGGCGGCGGGCGATCTCGGCGGGGTCGTCGGCCGCCCGTCCCTCGAGGCGGGCCCCCTGCACCTCCCGGCTGGGCGGGCGCAGGAACACGAGCACCGCCTCCGGGAAGGCCCTCCGGACGGTCAGCGCGCCCTGGATGTCGATCTCGAGGAGCACGTCGTCGCCCGCCGCCAGGCGCTCCTCCAGGGGGCGCCGGGGGGTGCCGTAGCGCCGGCCGTAGACCGTGGCCGACTCGACGAAGTCGGCGTGCTCCTCCCACTTGTCGAAGGTGGCCGGGTCGAGGAAGAGGTACTCGCGTCCGTCGACCTCGCCGGGGCGCGGGGGACGGGTCGTGGCCGAAACCGACAACCACAACTCGGGTAGCCGCAGGCAGAGCGCATCAGCCACGGTTCCCTTGCCGACCCCGGAGGGACCGGAGAGGACGAGCAGGACGCCCAGGCCTATGTCAACGGGTCAGCGCTCGAAGTGATCGAGCAGTGCCTTGCGCTGGTGGGTGCCCAGCCCGCGGACCCGGCGGTTCCCGCTGATCTCGAGATCCTCCATGATCCGGCGGGCCTTGACCTTCCCGACGCCGGGCAACGATTCCAGGACGGTGACCACCTTCAGCTTGGCGACCGCGTCGTCTCGGTCGCCCTGGGCGATCAGCTCGCCGAGACTGAGCGAGCCGGCCTTGAGCTTCTCCTTCAGCTCCGCCCGTTGGCGCCGGGCGGCTGCTGCCATCTCGAGTGCCGCCTGACGCTGGGCGGGGTCGAGTTGCGGCGGGAGGGGCATAACCTTGGGACCTCCGGAGGCGTCGTCGAAATCTTTCTCTTCGGGCCCCGGGTGGGGAGGTGTGCGTGGCGGAAGGCGACCCGCCCGAGCCCCGACGAACCCGGTCAGTATAGGCAGCAGTCCTGGTCGGGCAACCCAACTGACCGGGACATTTCGGACATCCTC
>JBOGFE010000457.1:0-5305 GCA_050741935.1 Acidimicrobiia bacterium
CGTTTCCGGCCTCGGTCAGGACGAGTGGCGTTTCCGGGTCGAAAGGCATGTCTGACACGCTACGTCCGCTCCGGGCCGTCGTTTGTGAGGAATTCGACACTCCATGTGTGTCCGGGGCGACACACACGCGCACTAGCCTGGCCCGCCATGGAAAAGCCCCACGTCTACGTGCCCCCCGGCGAAGCGCCCCCGAGCGACCTGGTCATCGAGGACATCGAGGTCGGTGACGGCCCCGAGGCCACGGCGGGTCAGAACGTCGAGGTCCACTACGTCGGCAAGTCCTGGAGCACCCGGGCCGAGTTCGACGCCAGCTGGAACCGGGGCGACACCTTCCGCTTCGAGCTCGGCGCCGGCCGGGTCATCGCCGGCTGGGACCGGGGCGTCGCCGGCATGAAGGTCGGTGGCCGGCGCCGGCTGGTCATCCCGCCCTCCCTCGGCTACGGCAGCCAGGGCGCGGGCGGCGTGATCAAGCCCAACGAGACGCTGGTCTTCGTCGTCGACCTCGTGGCCGTGCACTGACCCGGCCATGGCCGAGCCCGGCGGCTACTTCGGATCGGCGACGGCCCGGGCCGAGGGCGCGGTCGGCCGCTTCGCCCCCATCGACGGCCAGACCACCATCACCCCCGTGCCCGGGGTCCATCTCCAGCCCGTGCCCGGGGAGCGGGTCCTGCTGTGCCGGGTCACCATCGACCCCCACTGCGCGGCACCCGTCCACACCCACGACGAGGAGCAGATGGGGATCGTGCTGTCGGGCTCGGGTGACTTCCACCTCGACGGCGAGATCCGCCGGGTGGGCCCCGGCGACACCTACCACGCACCTCCCGGTGTCGCCCACGGCCTGGCCGCGGGGGCGGAGGGCTGCGGGGTGATCGACGTGTTCTCGCCGCCCCGGGCCGCGCTCATGGCGCTCATCGAGGGGACCGGGGCGGGCTGAGCCGCACCCGGTGACGCCCCGCCGGGGGGTGCCCCGCCCGCCGGCGCGAGCGGCGCGTTCCGGCTGCTCCACCAGAGCGTAAGCCGTTACCAACTGTTATGCTCGGATTGAATCAGCTGGGAGTGGGCGTGGTCGACTCGGCCCGCGGCGTCGTCCCGGGGGGCACAGGATTCCGCACCGGGTCTGGTCGGCGACGTGTCGGGGGGAGGCACGGGTGATCCGATTCCGGAGCGGGCCGCTCGGGGAGGGATTGACAAACGGGGTGGGCCCGGGCGAGCCCGAGGGTGCCGCCGAGGTGGCCGACATCGCCGTTGTCGCCGACCCTGAGCCCGACCTCACCGTCGAGGAGACCCCCGAACCAGAGGCGGCGGAAGTGGTCGCCGGTACCCCCCGTGGTTTCGATCTCAACGCCAAGCTCGATCTGGCCACGAACTGGCTGCGGGCGCGCCGGACCCGGTCCAAGTCCGTCGGGGAGGCCGGGGAGGCCGGGGAGGCCGGGGAGGCCGGGGAGTCGAAGCCGGGCCAGATCGTCCGCCGGGACCGGGCCCTCGTCATCGGGCTCGCCGCCGTCATCCTGGCGTCGGCGGTGAGCTGGGGGGCCGCCAGCCGGATCCGGTCTCCCGCCGAGATCGCCGCCCGCACGGCCGCACCCGAGGCATCGCTCATCTCGGTACCGGTCGAGAAGCGCCAGCTGTCGTCCGACGTCGTCGTCCGGGGCACCGTCCGTTACGGCGCCCCCCAGCAGGTCTCGCTTCCCGTCTCCGCCCTCAAGCGGGCCAACGGCATCCTCACCACCGTGCCGGTGAAGGGCAAGGAGCTCGCCGAGGGCAACGTGGCCTTCACCGTGTCCGGGCGTCCGGTGTTCGTCCTCCAGGGAGCCCAGCCGGCGTACCGGGACATGGGCCCGGGAGCCCAGGGTGAGGACGTCCGCCAGCTCGAGGAGGCGCTGGTGCGGTTGGGTTACAGCCCGGGAACGGCCGACGGTGTCTACGACGCCCGCACGGCATCGGCTGTTGCCGCCATGTACCTGAAGTCGAGCTCGGCGCCGCTGGGCCCGACCGAGGAGCAGATCCAGTTGCTGCGGGCCGAGCAGGCCGACTCCATCGCCGTCCAGTCCGAGGTGCTCGCCGCCCAGGAGGCGATGAACGCGGCCCAGCGCGACCTGGCCCTGGCCGAGCAGCGGGCCGGGATCCGCCCCGTGGGGCCGGGCATGCCCCTGCCGCCGGCGGCGTCGGCGGCGGACCAGGCCGCCCGGGCCCGGGCCGAGCAGCAGCGGGTCCAGGCCGCCCTGGCCGTCGCCCGGGCCAAGCGGAACCTGGATCAGGCCATCGAAGCCGAACGGCAGGCGCAGGCCCGCATGGACGAGGCCCGCAACCGCCAGCCCCCGCCCTCCAACGAGGAGTACTCCGCCCTGGCCCGCGACGCCCGGGCCGCCTCCGAGCGGGTGGCGATGGCCCGGGACGAGATGGCCGCCGCCCAGGAAGTGGCGTCGTCATCGGGTGTCGCCACCGACGGCACCTCCGGCCCGACCCCGGCCGACATGGCCCAGGCGTCCCGCGATGCCGCCACCGCCGCCCGCGACGCCAAGCTGGAATCGGCCACCGCCCAGGCCGATGTGGACAAGGCCCAGAACGCGGTGAACTTCGCCCGGCGCCGGGTGGCGCTGGTCTCCGGACGGGCCCAGTACTCGCTGACCGCGGGCAAGCTCGGCATCCAGGTGCCGGCCGACGAGGTCCTGTTCTTCCCCGGGCTCCCGCTGCGGGTCGACGACGTCAAGCTCCAGCCCGGCGACGAGACGCTGGGGCCGGTGATGACGGTCACCAACTCCCGCCTTGTCATCGAGTCGGCCGTGGCTCTCGGCGACTCCAAGCTGATCCGGGAGGGCGCCTCCGTCGGGATCCGGGCCCCCGACCTCGGCATCGACGCCAAGGGCAAGGTGACCCGGATGGCGACCGCGGCCGGGACGAACGGCGTCGATCCCCAGCGCTTCTACCTGGAGGTCACCCCGGACGACATCACCGCCACGCTGCTCGGTGCCTCGGTGGTGCAGACCATCAGCGTGGAGACGACCGAGGGCGAGGTCCTGGCGGTCCCCGTCGGCGCCCTGTCGGAGACGGCCGACGGCCGGACGCGCGTCCAGGTGGAGGGCGCCGGCGGCAAGACCCGGTGGGTCGTCGTCAACCCCGGCCTGGCGGCCAAGGGCCTGGTGGCGGTCACACCCGTCTCGGGGTCGCTCAAGCGGGGCGACATGGTGATCGTCGGCAACTCGGGTTCCTCCAAGGCCGAGGGGCCGGCGGGGAAGGACAAGAGCAAGAAGCCGGCCCAAGGCTCCGATGGCTGAGGGCGGTTCGCCCGTCCTCCACATCGCACCGGAGCGGAACGGCGAGCCGGTCCTCGAGCTCATCGGGGTGTCGCGGACCTTCGAGGGGGAGCCCCCCGTCTACGCCCTGCGCGACGTGAACCTCGCCATCTGGCGGGGGGACTGGCTGGCGGTGGTGGGCCCGTCGGGGTCGGGGAAATCGACGCTGCTCAACACCCTGGGGCTGCTGGACCGCCACACCTCGGGCACGTACCGCTTCGAGGGCATGGACGTCAACACGCTCGACGACATCGCCCGGGCCGGCCTGCGGGGCCGGCGGATCGGCTTCGTCTTCCAGTCCTTCCACCTGCTGGCCCACCGCAGCGTGCTCGACAACGTGATGCTGGCCGAGCTCTACGTGGGCGCCCCCCGGCGGGGCCGGCGGGACCGGGCCATGGCCGCTCTCGACCGGGTGGACCTCACCGAGCGGGCCGGATTCATGCCCACGAAGCTCTCCGGGGGCCAGCGCCAGCGGGCGGCCATCGCCCGGGCCCTGGTGGGGGAGCCCAGCGTGCTCCTCTGCGACGAGCCGACCGGCAACCTCGACTCCCACAACGCCGAGGCCGTGCTCGACGTCTTCGGCGACCTGTCCGACGAGGGGCTGACGCTCGTCGTCATCACCCATGACGACCAGGTGGCCGGCCGGGCCCGCCGCCGGGTGCGGATCATCGACGGCCAGCTGGGCGAAGAGGTCGTCGCCGCCGGCATCCGGAGCCACCGGCCATGAAGATTCCCGTCCGGGTGAAGAACCTCCGCTCGACGGAGCCCCGGCCCACCGAGGTGCGCCCCGAGCTCTCGGTGCGGGACCTCCTCGAGGAGGCCGTGGCCAGCCTCGTCGCCCGGCCCGGCCGGGCGGTGCTCACCGCCCTGGGCACGGTGCTCGGGGTGGCCGCCCTGGTCGCCACCGTCGGCCTGTCCAAGACCGCCGGCAACCAGATCGTGGGCCGCTTCGACGCGCTGGCCGCCACCGACATCGTGGTGACCCCCAAAGCCGGGCGTTCCGGCCATCCCGGCGCCGTCGACGTGCTCCCCTGGGACGCCGAGGCCCGGGTCCGCCGGCTCAACGGCGTGGTGGCGGTGGGCACGCTCTCCGACGTCGACCTCAAGGGCGCGCTGGTCAGCGCCGTGGCCGTCAACGACCCTCAGGGGGCGAGCGAGTTCCAGCTGTCCGTGAAGGCGGCCTCTCCCGGCCTGTACCGGGCGGTGAGAGCCACCCTGGCCACCGGACGGTTGCCCGACGCCGGTCATTCGTCCCGGTTCGACCGGGTGGCGCTGCTGGGCCCCACCGCCGCCGAGCGGCTGCACGTCTCCCGGGTCGACAACCTGCCCGCCATCTACATCGGCGATCGCGCTTACGTGGTCATCGGCATCCTGGAGTCGGTGGAACGCAAGCAGTCGCTGCTGACCTCGGTCATGATCCCCGAGGGCACCGCCCAGCAGGAGTTCGGCCTCGCCGCCCCGGGGTCGGTCCAGGTCGAGACCCAGATCGGCGCCGCCAGCCTCATCGCCGGCCAACTGCCCCTCGCCCTCAGCCCCAACGATCCAGCCGTGCTCAAGGTGGCGGCGCCGCCGGAGCCCAAGCGGGTGCGGGCCGGCGTGCAGAGCGACCTCAACGCCCTGTTCCTGCTGCTGGGTGGGGTGTCCCTGCTGGTGGGCGCCACGGGCATCGCCAACGTCACCCTGGTGTCGGTGCTCGAGCGGGTGGGGGAGATCGGCCTGCGCCGTTCCCTGGGCGCCGCCCGGCGTCACATCGCGGCGCAGTTCCTGCTCGAGAGCACCACCCTCGGCCTGATGGGCGGCATCCTGGGCACTGCCGTCGGCACCCTGGTGGTCGTCATCGTGGCCGCCAGCCGCACCTGGACTCCGGTGCTGGAGCCGTGGGTGCCGCTGGGTGCCCCCCTTCTGGGCGGCCTGGTGGGCCTGCTGGCCGGGCTCTATCCGTCGGCCCGGGCCGCCAACCTCGAGCCGGTCGAGGCGCTGCGCTCCACCATGTGAGGGTGAGGAACTAGAAC
>JBOGFE010000458.1:0-3300 GCA_050741935.1 Acidimicrobiia bacterium
AGGCGGTCCTTGGCGAGGTCGTCGCCTTCGAGGCGTTCGAAGCGGCCGTCGTCCATCCGGACCACCAGCGAACGGCGGTGGACGTCGACGGACTCCACCTCGCCCCGTTCAGAGGTGACGACCTGGCCGTCGGCGGCCGGGGCGAGGGTCACGATCCGGTCGCCGGTGCTGTAGTGACGCCCGCCGGGAGCGGCGAGGTCGGGGCCGGTGAGGCGGCCGTCGAGGGCGAAGCGGTCGCGGGCGATGCGGTTGAGGGCGTCCACGCTCGTCCGGCGCCAGGCGTACATGGCCGCGTCCCGGCCGGCGCAGACGTCGGCGTACCAGGCGTCCACCGTTGCCCGCAGGCCTTCATGGGCGTCCGGGGTGATGCGGATCCGGTCGTTTTCGGCGTACCAGGCGACCGCCTCGGCCACCTTGCCGCCACGAAGTTGGCGGAGTGCTTCTCGCTCGTTGGGGTCGTCCTGGCGGATGTTCTCGGACAGGACATGGACGATCCCGTGGTGGCGGTTCAGCAAGGCGCGAAGGGCGCCGCCGGGGCCGACCGGGCCGAGCTGACGGTGGTCACCGACCAGGATCACCTTTGCCTTGGCCACATCGCAGGCCGTCAGGAGCCGGAGCATGTCGCCGTCGTCGGTCATGCCGGCCTCGTCGAGCACAACCACATGCCGAGGGGTGAGCTCAAGCGTCCTGTGGTCCAGACGCCACAGAAGGGAGGCCACGGTTCGGCTCTGGGCGAGGTCGGCTTCTCGACCGAGGGTGCGGGCAGCCTGGCCGGACGTGGCCGTGCCGACGACCTCGTAGCCGGCGGCCCCGTAGGCCTCGGCGGCGCAGCGGATGGCCGGTCTTCCCGGCGCCGGCCACGCCGAGCACCAGCGAGATCCGCCGGCCCTCCTGGCAGATGCCGCGCACCGCCTTGACCTGCCCCGACGTCAGCGGATGGCCCAGGACGTGCTCGGCCCGGGCAATCGCCGTCTCCACCAGCTCCTGTCGGACGGCGACCGCCTCGGTCAGGCCGGTGCCGCGAGCAACAAGTTCGGAAACAGCCGCTTCGGTCGCCAAGGCGGCAGCGGTGGCGTAGGTCCGTTCCCGGGTACCCCGAACCACAAGCAGCGGGACGCAGTCAGGAACGGCCAGGATCCGCTGGACGACGCGGTGGAGGGTCGCCGGCTCGGGAGGTGGCGTGGCGGGTGTGGGCGTAGACCAGTCCGCTGGTGGCCGTGGCCGTCCGCTGCCGTCCCCGCCGCCCGCCCCGAGCCTGCGTCACTGCTTCGAGATACGACAGGGTGGCGTCGCGTTCGGCGTCTCGAGGCTTTCAGGTTAGGGGTTAGTTGTACCGGTGAATTGATTTTATGACAAGTGGGTTTACAGGGCCTTAGTGTTTCAGTTGGTTGAGGGGTAATGCTTCTTTAAGAGGGATTGGTAGTCAGGTATTTAGCCGTAGATGTTCATCAGCGTCCAAGCCTGTCCGGGGACGTCCGGCGCCTATTGGGAGCGGGGTGCCCGTAGGAACGGGAAGCCGAGCGGGGTGGGCCAGGCCGAGGTCGAAGCGGCCGGTCACGCATGAAACCGAGGCTCCATGTCGCCGCTCGAAAAAAAATTCTGGGCCCGAGCGGCCGTCCGTCGAGTGCCCTTGAGTGCCCTGTAGTACTCGCTAGTGCTCTCCAGTGCCGTTCCGTCCGCCTTTTGACGCTGCAGCGTCAAATTACAGGGGTGTAGCTCGCCGAAACGACGCGGTATCATCACGGTCCCTGGCGCACGCCAGCATTCGACCACGGAGGTGAAACACGGACCAGGGCGACACCACATCGGACATTCTCCGACTCTGGACCGACGACGATTCGACACCACCGGCCCGCCGTCGGTCCCAGCGACAGCAGCCCGGCCCGGCAGGGACGGAGGGCCCGGCACAAGGCCATACCGCCCATCAGGACAATGACGGAAGCAGCGGGCTGGTGCTTCTCCTGTCGATCGAAGAGGTGAGCCGCGCCCTGTCTCTCGGCAGGAGCACGATCTACGAGCTCATCGGCGCTGGCAAGTTGGAGGTCGTGCACATCGGACGCGCCGCGCGGGTCACCGTCTCCAGCCTGGAGGCGTTCATCCGGAGTCTCCCGAGGCAGTCGTCCTCGAACCCCGGAGAAGTCAGGGCGGCGGGCGGATGAGTATCGAGGCGAGGATGCTCAAGAGCGGCAAGACCGTGTACGACGTGCGACTGCGGGATCCGCACGGCCGCTTGTACAAGCGAACCTTCCGGACGAAGCGGGAGGCGGAACGGTTCCGGGCGACCGAGCTGGCCGACCGGGCCCGGGGCGCGTGGGTCGATCCCCGCCGGGGCAAGGTCACGCTCGAGCAGTACGGACGACAGTGGCTGTCTCGTCGACCCGACCTTCGGCCGCGGACCAAGGAGCTCTACGAGGGCCTTCTGCGACTCCACATATTCCCCGCGCTCGGAGAGCTGGAGATCGGGATGGTGACGACCCAGGTCGTCCGGGCCTGGCGGGCCGAGATGCTGGCCGCTCCGAAGCCGGGTGTCTCGACGACGGAGAAGTGCTACCGGCTGCTGCGGGCCATCCTCAACACCGCCGTCCAGGACGAGGCGATCGCCAAGAACCCCTGCACGATCAAGGGGGCAGGCACCGAGCGCCCCGCCGAACGTCCCACCCTCACCGTCCCGCAGGTCTACGCCCTGGCCGACGCCATCACCCCGGAGTTCCGGGCGCTCGTGCTGACCGCGACATTCTGCGGTCTCCGGCTCGGGGAGCTCCTGGCGCTTCGGAGGTGCAACATCGACCTGCTCCACGGCCGCCTGACGGTCGCCGAGCAGGCGCAGGAGCTCCGCGACGGGACCGTGTGGATCGGCCCGCCGAAGACCGAGGCCGGCAAGCGCACGGTGGCGGTCCCGCCGCATGTCCTGCCGGAGCTCGAGGCTCACCTCGAGACCTACGTCGGAACCGGGCCCGACGCCCTCCTGTTCGCCGGGTCCCACGGCGAGCCCGTCCTCCGCATGCGGTTCTACCGAGCCTGGCGGAAGGCAACGCAGGTCGCCGGTTTCGCCAACGTACGGCCCCACGATCTGCGCCACACCGGCAATACCCTCGCGCCGGCCACCGGGGCGAGCACGAGGGAGCTCATGGCTCGGCTCGGGCACGCCTCGCCCCGGGCGGCGCTCATCTACCAGCACGCCACGGAGGACCGGGACGGCGCTTTGGCGAAGGCCATCTCCGACCTGATCACCGGCCAGGGCGAGCCAAGGGCCACTGTCCGCCAGCTCCTGCCGCGCCGCTCGGGCGAGTAGGAAATGAG
>JBOGFE010000459.1:0-5750 GCA_050741935.1 Acidimicrobiia bacterium
CCGCCGGCGACCCCGGCCGGCACGCCGAGGCGCGGGGCCGGGGCCTCGACGTCAACGGCCTGCTGGTGGTGGGCGCCGCCGAAGCCGCCGCGCCCCCCACCCCTGAGCCGGTGGCAGACGAAGTCAGCCTGGTGGACATCCCGGACGTGGCCTCGGTCTCCCTGGCCCGGGGCGAGGCGGCCCCCGCCTGGAGCAACGACACGTGCGGCGCCGGCCGTCCTCTGAGCTTCGGATCCGGTCGGGCGCTCGGCGTTGTCCTGCCCGTGGCCGCCGTCGACGTGGCCCACTCCGACGCCACCACCGGGTTGCGGCCGGCGGGCGACACGTTCTTGGTGGTGGCCGAAGCCCGCCAGGGCGCCGGCACCGTCCGCCTCCTGCCCGGCACGCCCGAGCAGACGACCGTCGAAGTGCTGGGCGACACGGTGCTGCGGGCCCGGGCCGACGGGAATCCGGGTGGCGCCGCGCTCGAATACGCCGCCGTCGGGACGGACCCCGCGGCGCCGTTCATCCGCATCACCAGGGGGAAGGAAGTCGTCCAGCTCACCAGCCAGGAGGTGTTCGCCGGCGGTGTGGTGCTGGCGCAAACCCCGGTGATGGACCTGCGCATCGGTGAGTCGCCCCGGGGCTTCGACACCGCCGGCGGCGCCCCACCCTTCGTGGGGGCCGACGGGACCGCGGCGTCGGCCGTCGCCGACCTCGTCCGCGTGCAGCTCGTGACCGGCGGTCCCGGCGAAATGCTCGACATTCGCATCGGGCACCTGGAGGCAGAGGTCACCGTGCCCTCCGGCGGCGTGCGCTGCCCCGTCCCGGTGTCGAACATGGCCGACGAGGCGAGGACCGCGTCGGTTCTCAGCGCCCCTTCACGCCGACTGCTCGTGGCTCACCGCCACCGCGACAACCGCGGCGCCGTCAGGTCTCCGTCCGTCGCCGCGGCACGTCCCGTGTAGCCTCGCCTTCTCGATCCTGCGGCCCCGCCCGCAGCGGACCTGGGAAGGACCTGTAGGAGGCTGCACGCTGTGACCTGCCTGTTCGGCTGGGGCTGTCAGTACTCGTTCCGCCACGGTTCCTGAGCCGGGACCGTGGCGGATTTCTCCGACGATCTGGCCGATCTGCGCCGCCGCCTCGACGACGCCAAGGGCTACCTGCGCCTCGACGCCGCCCGGGGCCGCCTGGTCCAGCTGGAGAAGGAGGCCTCGGAGCCGGCGCTGTGGGACGACCCCGAGGCCGCCCGCCGGGTCACCACCGACCTGGCCCGGGTGAAGGACGACGTGGACCGGGTCGACGGCCTGGAGCGCCGGCTCTCCGACCTGGAGACGCTCGACGAGCTGGCCCGGGAAGAGGGTGACGAATCGCTGGCGGGCGAGATCGGCGCCGGCCTGACCAGCCTGTCACGGGATCTGTCCGAGCTGGAGCTGCAGGCGCTGTTCACCGGCGAGCACGACGAGCGCGACGCCATCTGCGTGGTGCACTCGGGGGCGGGGGGGACCGACGCCGCCGACTGGGCCGAGATGCTGCTCCGGATGTACCAGCGCTGGGCCCAGCGCCGTGGGTTCACCTTCGAGCTCGACGAGGTCTCACCGGCGGAGGAGGCGGGCATCAGCTCGGCCACCTTCACCATCAAGGGCCGCTACGCCTACGGGATGCTGTCGGGCGAGAAGGGGGTGCACCGCCTGGTGCGCATCTCGCCCTTCGATTCCCAGTCCCGGCGTCACACCGCTTTCTCCTCACTGGAGGCGGTGCCGGCCCTGGAGGAGGCCGAGGAGCCCGAGATCGATCCCGAAGATCTGCGCATCGACACCTACCGGTCGTCGGGGGCCGGGGGCCAGCACGTCAACGTGACCGACTCGGCGGTTCGCATCACCCACCTGCCGACCGGGATCGTCGTCTCCTGCCAGAACGAGCGCTCCCAGCACCAGAACCGGGCCCGGGCCATGCAGATCCTGGCCGCCCGCCTGGCCGACGTGGCCCGCGAAGAGCGGCGGGCGGAGATGGAGCGGCTGTCCGGGGAGAAGCGGGACGTGGCCTGGGGCAGCCAGATCCGCTCCTACGTCCTCGCCCCCTACCAGCTGGTGAAGGACCTGCGCACCGACTACGAGACGGGGAACGTGTCCGCCGTCCTCGACGGGGAGATCGACGCCTTCATGGAGGCGTACCTGCAGTGGCGCCGACGGGAATCCTGACGACCCTTTGTCGTGAATAAGGGAGATTGGGTGCCGGGTATTCCAGCTCCGAACGCGCTCCATCCCGGCCCATTTGGACCGGGATGGAGGATTCCCTCACCAAGGAATCTTGCGCGTTCCCCAAGGGGATGAAACACCCTTAGGGGACAGGTCGCCGGTACTGCTACGGAGTCGCCGCGAACTGCTCGTTCTCGCCCAGCAGGTTCAGCAGGTTGAGGGGGAGGCTGATCCGGCACAGCCCGAGGTTGATGCCGACGTTGCCGTTGTTCTCGCAGTCGCCGCCACCGCCCAGAGCGGTCTGGTCGTTGTCGCCCAGGATGTTGAGCAGGCTGAGCGGAGCAGCAAGGCCGCAGAGCCCGAGGTTGATCCCGGTGTTCCCGTTGTTCTCGCAGGAACCGCCTTCCTCGTCATCGCCCTCGTCGTCGCCGTCGTCCTCGGTGGCGGTGACGCCGGCGAGGCTGGTCTGCTCGTTCGAGCCGAGGATGTTGAGGAGGTTCAGCGGGAGGGAGAGGCCGCAGAGGCCGAGGTTGATGCCGACGTTGCCGTTGTTCTCGCAGTCACCGCCGACGAGGACGATGTCCTCATCGTCGTCGTCGTCATCGTCGTCTTCACGGTGAGCGGACGCGATTCCGCTGCCCACCGTGAGGACGGCGGCGAGCCCGAGGAGGGCCGCCTTCTTGAGGGAGGTCCGAAGCATCGTAAGAGCGCTCCTAGTGAGGTAAGTGGGGTACTGCGTAGAGTGACCCTTTGGCCACTCGATGTGGGGGAGTATGCGGGGAGCGATCCGGCTGTGTCAAGAGAAAAAGCTCAAATCTTTCGGGCGGGCTATTGACAGATGGTTCGGGCAGGTTGGGTCCGGGAATACCCAATGCAATCGCATGTCGTATCTGGCGCAATGAAGTCGACAATGGTCCGAACAGGCGAAGTGTCCGATTAATGCGGTATGAATCTCTCCGCCGGAGAGAGTGCTGAGACCCGGTATGCGGTCCTGGCCAAACAGCGCGCGATCAGGCGCCCCACTCGACCGGACGGTTAACCGAAAGCAACGACCGGGCACGGCCACACGAAAGCACAAAAGAAGGCCCGCCCTGTCGTACAAACCAGGGCGGGCCGGTTGCTCCGAAAGCCGGAGCCATCACGATGAAATGATTCTCTAGCCGGTGATGAGCGACCCGACGAGCTCGCCGCCGCCGCCGCCGCAGCCGTAGCCGCCGACGTCCTGGCAGGCAGCGCCGATGTTGAGCAGCTGCAGGATGGGGGTGATAGGGCCGAGGTTGGCCAGGCCGACCTGGTCGCCGCCACCCGAGGAGCCGCCGGCGTACTGCTCGGCGATGCCGTTGTTGAGGCCCTGAACGACAGCGAAGACCGAGGCCACGTTGGCCAGGCCGGTCTGGTTGCCGCCGCCGCAGTAGCCGCCGGCGCTCTGGTCGGCGATGCCCTGGTTGAGGAGCTGAAGGGCACCGAAGACGGCGCCGACGTTGACCCCGCCGAACTGGTTGCCGCCACCGTCGGAGCAGCTCTCGTCGGTGCCGGCGTACTGCTCGGCCCGGCCGATGTTGAGGGCCTGGGCGACGAGGTTGAGGTCGTAGAGGTTGACGAGACCGTACTGGTCGCCGCCGGCGTTGGGGGTGCCGACGCTCTGGCTGCTCTCGCCGATGTTGCCGATCTGACCGACCGCGGTGACGGAGCCGACGTTCACGGCCCCGGCCTGGTAGCCCCAGCTGGTGGCGCCGAGGTTGCCGAGGACGAGGGCGCTGCCCACGAGGCCGGCGAGGACGAGCTTCTTGGTGCGAAGCATGGGAGGGGACTCCTTCTACTTGGTGAGGGTGGGGGGAGGTGTGCAGCGGCATATTCATCACGCTACGTGACTGAGTGTGACTAGTCCCAGATGACTAGTCAAGGCAAAAGTGCGTGATCGATAGAGCGCAAAACTGGGCGTGTCGGGCCTATCTCATGCGCCAGCTTGACCGAGGTTGGATAACACAAAACGCGTGCAAGTCCCTTTTGACTAATTGAGGCAGCCGCGAGAAAGGGCGCCGCTCTCGCGGCGCCCTTTCCGGCTGGAACCTGCGGGTGTGGCCTCAGCTGCAGCGCGTGATCGTGAAGGGTCCGGAGCCGGTGACCTCGGCACCCGGGCGGGCCTGCGCCCAACGCTGCAGGGCGGCCCCGATCTCGGCGGCGTCCTGGGCGCTGTCGGCGGCGATGGTCTGGCGGGCACAGGTCCGGTCGCCGTCCCGCCACGAGACATAGCGGTCTCCGCCCCAGCCCTGCGAGGCGAGGCTGGCCGTGTTCTCGTCGGTGGCGCCGGCCAGCATGAGGTAGAGGCCGACCTCGCCGAGGACCCCACGGCTCACGACCGTACCGTCGGCGGCCGGCTCGGCCGGCGGTTGCGGGCTGTCCCCGGCGAGATACCGCTCGGGATGGAGGATCTGCTCGCTCGAGAGCGGGGGAGCGGCGAAGGCCGCATCCAGCCGGCTGCGACCGCCGGCGCCGAGGAGCGCTTCGACGAGCTTGATGCCCTGGGCGACGAAGTAGCCGAAGCGGGTTCGGACGGCCGGGTTGATGTCGCCCGTGGCCTGGCCGGCGACCCGGTTGCGCTCGACGACCAGCGTCTTGTCACCCGCCGTGAGGGTGTTGAGGTACCGCTGGTACATCCGGTTGGCGTCACCTTCGGCCAGCGCCTTGAGCCCCTCGAGCGACTCGTCGTTGAAACCTTGGGCCGCGGGCCGGTAGATGTCGAAATGCTGGTCGTTCAGGGCCCGGGTGAGCTCCCGGACCAGCATGGCCCGCAGGAAGGGATCGGCCGCCCGGTCCCGGACGAGCAGCTGGCCGGCCATGACGTCGTAGAGCGTCACGAGCTCGGCCCGGGAGAACTTGGCCAGCTCCGCGGGGAGATCCACGCCGGCGTCGACGATGCCGAGCGCCCGGTAGACACCACCCAGCTGCACGGCGGCGTCGCCCTTGGGGAGCCAGTTGAGCTCGGCCAGCCGGGCGGTGAAGTCGGCATCGGACATGACCCGGACGGTGACAGGGCCCGCGAAGGTAAGGCCCGCTTCCCGTTCGACGAAGGGCTTGAGGGCGTCGACCTCGTGCTCGAGGGGATGCCGTCCGTCGGCCGCGGGTGCGGTGCCCACCGTCGTACCGCTGCCCGAACCGGCAACGGCGCCCGGGTTGGCACCGGAACCTGCCGGAGCCTGGCTGCCGGCCGGTTGCGATCCGGTGGGGGAACCCGAGTTCCTCGGCTTGGTGCCGCTGCCGGTGGCGGACCCGCCGGACTGACCCCCGGCCGGGACACCGACCACCGACCCGCCGCTGGTGTCGGGCGTGGCCGCCGGGGCCGTTGTCGTCGAAGAGGCGCGGCCCGGGTTCTGGGCCACCTGATCGATGTGCCCCGGGTCGGTGGCGCCGATCTCGGCCGGGCGGATGGCGTCGGCCAGCAGCTCCGACAGGTCACGGCCGGTGATCCGCTCGGTGAGGACCGTGCCGCTGGCGCAGAGGAGCGAGGCGATGGCCACGGACAGGAAGGCGACGGCCCGGGGCCGGCGCACCGGACGGGGGCGGGGCTGGCGC
>JBOGFE010000460.1:0-16735 GCA_050741935.1 Acidimicrobiia bacterium
CTGGCAGCACGTTCGCGGCCCGCATCTCGGCGAGCGCGGCCCTGGTCCGTTCGACCTCGACGGTGAAGGAACCTTTGAGGGCGATGATCACGCGGTCGGCGTGCACGGCACGGGCGGCGATGAACGCGCCTTCGATGACCTGGTAGGGGTTGTGTCGCAGGATGCTGCGGTCCTTGAAGGTGCCGGGCTCGCCTTCGGCGCCGTTGACCACCACCGTGGTCGGCTCCACCGAGGAGCGGTTCTCGACCATCGTGCGCCACTTGCGGCCGGTCGGGAAGCCGGCGCCGCCCCGCCCCCGGAGGCCCGAGGCCTCCATCTCCTTGATGAGCACGCCCCGGTCGACCGTCCGGGCGGCGGCCAGGCCCTCCCCGCCCCGGCGGACGACATATTCGTCCAGGGTGGCGATGGTGTCGGCGAAGAGGACCCGCTTTCCCTTCTTCATGCGGGGCCTTGCGCGACGAAGCTCCTGACGATCATGGCCGGGTGGTCGAGGGTGGACAGCAGCGACGTCATCCACCAGCCCCCCGGGCCGGGCGCGGGCCCTCCGAGCATGGTGCTTCCGGTGACGGCGGTGGCCACGAAGACGCAGTCGTCGTGGCCCACCAGGTCGTCGACGCCCAGGATCTGGACGACGTCGGCGCCGGCCTCGGTGAGCCGGGCCTCCTCGTCGGGGCTCTGTGGGGCCAGGCGGCCCTGCATGAAGCCCCCCAGGGCCCGGGCGGCGCAACCCATGATGACGCCTTCGGGCGCGCCGCCCACCCCGATGAGCATGTCCAGGTCCCCTCCCGGGAGCAGGACCCGCAGGGACGTCATCACGTCGCCGTCCCGGAAGAGGACGACGGCGGCGCCGGCCCGGCGCACGGCGGCCACGATCTCGGAGTGGCGGGGCCGGTCCTGGATGGCCACGGCCAGCTCGCCCGCGGGCTTGCCCAGGGCGGCAGCCAGGGCGGCCACGTTCTCCTCGACGGATCGCTCCAGCGAGACGGCACCGGCGGCGGCCGCGCCCACCACCAGCTTCTCCATGTACCAGCCCGGCGTCGCACACAAGGTGCCCGGAGGCGCGGCGGCCAGGACGCTCACCGCCCCCTCTTCGCCCCGGGCGCACAGCTTCGTCCCCTCGAGCGGGTCGACGGCCAGGTCGCAGGCGGAACCGTCACCGGTTCCGAGCTCCTCGCCGGCGTAGAGCATGGGCGCGTCGTCCTTCTCGCCCTCGCCGATCACCACCCGGATGCTTCCCGGGGTCCGGGTCAGGGCGTCGCGCAGGGCGGCCACCGCGGCGCCGTCGGCCGCCTTCGGCTCCCCCCGTCCGATGAAGGGGCGGCAGGCCAGCGCGGCGGCCTGGGTGGCGACCATGAAGGGCAGCGCCAGGCTGGTGACGTCCGAAGTCGTGACGGTCAGCCGGTCTCCCGAGGACGTGGGCAGGAGCGTGGTCATGTGGGGACAGGTACGTCGAGCGTGATGTCGACGGCGTCGCGGACCTTGAGGGCCCCCATCAGGGCCTTGAAGGGCTTGATGCCCCATTGGGACTGGACCACGGTGAGGGTCGCCTTGGCCCGGCCGTTCGCCAGCGCCAGCGCGACATCGACCGGCCGGCTGGTGCCGGCGATGCGGAGCTCACCGGTGAGGGTGGCCTTCGTCTCGTCGGCCATCGTCACCGAGGTGGAGCGGAACTCGATGGTCGGGAAGCGGCCGACGTCGAGGATCTTCTCCTCGATGTTCTTCCTGATGTCGGCGTGGTCCCCGCGGCTGAGCGGCTTGGCCCCGCCTCTGGCCTCCACGATGCTGAAGGACCCGACCTCGGCGCTGGCCTCGAGGCTCGAGCGGGTGAGGTCGGAAGGATCGACGGTCACCTTGGCGCTCCAGTTGCGCACCCCGAACACGAGGTCGTGGCCCATCCGAGCGGCCGCCCCCTCGCGAAAGACGTTGACCCGCAGCTCGCCGTCGGCCGGCCCGAACGCGTGGGTCCCGGGGGGGATGTCAGGCATGACGTCTCCTCTGGTCGTGATGGCGTACTCAACCGCCATCTGCGGCGGGGACGCGCCGTCCTGCACCCATCCTCACAGCTGATATTTCATTTGTCGATGAAGATTTTACCGACAAATCATCAGCTCTTCTTTATCTGTCGTCCCACCCGCGGACCGGAAACCTCAGGCCGGCGTGGCCGTCACCGGCAGGGCGGTGAGCGAGCGGGAGGCGATGAGGGCCTCGTAGGTCAGGTCCCCGGCGATCTCGATGGAAGCGCACCGCTCGAACAGCGTGCGCAGGCCGATCTGGCCTTCCAGGCGGGCCAGGGGGGCGCCGAGGCAGTGGTGGGGCCCGAGGCCGAAGGCGATGTGCTGGCGGGGATCGCGCCCCACGTCGAAGCGGTCGGGGTCGGGGAACTCGACCGGGTCGCGGTTGGCGGCGGCCAGGCACAGGTAGACCATGTCGCCGGCGCCCAGGCGACGCCCCGAGCGCTCGTGGTCCCGGGTCACCACCCGGACCTGGACCTTGGTCGGGGCGTCGTAGCGGAGGATCTCCTCCACCGCCATCGTCCACAGCCCGGGATCGCGGCGGAGCCGGTCCAGCTGGCCGGGATGGCGCTCCAGGGCCACGGTGCCGTTGGCCAGCAGGTCGGCGGTGGTCTCGTGGCCGGCGAAGAGCAACAGGGTGCAGGCGCCGGCCAGCTCGCCGGCGGAGAGACCGTCGTCGCCCTGGGCGGCCACCAGGGCGCTCACCAGGTCCTCACCCGGCTCGGCTTCCCGTTGCGCCACCAGCCAGCGGAAGTACCCGGTGAACTCGGTGCTGGCCTCGGTGGCCAGCGCCCGGCGCTCGGGGTCGTCACCCGCCCCGAACACCACGGCGGCCAGCTTGCGGGACCAGGTGCCGAACTTCTCGCGGTCGGCGGCGGGGACGCCGAGGAGATGGGCGATCACCATGGCCGGCAGCGGGAAGGCGAAGGCGGCCACCAGATCGCAGGTCCCGGCCTCGACGACACCGTCCACCAGCTCGTCGACCAGGGCCTGGACCTGGGCCCGCAGGCCCTCCACGGCCTTGGGGGTGAAGGCCCACCGGACGGGGTCCCGCAGCCGGGTGTGGTCCGGCTCGTCCCGGAACACCATCCAGCCCCGGAGCAGCTCGAGGGTGGGGGCCATGGCCTCCCGGCCGGCGGCGTCGAGGTGCCGGGCGATGGCGCCCACCCGGTCCGACGACAGGCGGTCGTCCCGGTAGCCGCCGGCCACCTCCGCGAAGCTGGTCAGGAGCCAGGCCCGGTGGCGCCCGCTCCAGCACACGGGGCCGTGCTCCTCCCGCAGGGCGGCGAGGGCGGAGTACGGATCGGCGAGCGCCTCGGGGGAGAGCAGGCTGGCCCACGGCCCGTCGCCCTGCCCGCCGCCGGCCTCACCACCCGGTCTCGCCTGGGACACGCCCAGGGACTCTACGACCCCTTCGCCGGCTCGAAGACGGTGATGGACCCGTCGGCCACGTCCCCGACCCAGATCGTCCCCGGGAACTCCCCGGAGTCGTCCTGGGCGGTGACGTCGAGGGGCGCGGAGCCGACCTGGTCGAAGAGCACATCGGGGTCGGCCGTCGAACCCGGGCCCGGCTCGATGCGGTAGATGCGGTTGTCGAAGCTGGCCACGAGCAGGTTGCCGGCCAGGGCCCCCTTGAAAGCCTGGCCCCGGTACTCGGCGATGCCGTTGGTGGAGGCGGCGAACGTGGCCAGGGCACCGGAGGCCATCCCGGCCCGGAACTCGCACTGCCCGGGGTCGGCCGCCGTCACCGGCGACTGGCCGGCGAAGGTGTTCTCGGGGTTGGCCCGGGTCGGGTTCGGATGGCCGCCGTAGGCGCCGGGGCTCAGCCGGTGCAGGGTGTCGACCTGATGGGCGCCGCCCGCACGCGGCTGGTTGGAACAGCGCCCGTGGCCGTAGAGCGGGGGATCGCCGAAGCCGGGGTTGCCGCCGTTGTCGACCGTGTAGAGGTCCCCGTCGGCGGTGCGCACGAGGTCGTAGGCGTTGCGGTACCCGGGGGCGTAGACCTGCACCGGTCCGTCGGGTACCAGGCGGGCCTGGTTGTTCCCGTCGGCGCCGCCGAAGGGGTCGCCGGCGTCGTCGGGCCCGGGGCGGGCCGGATCGTCCAGGGTGGGCAGGTCGTAGGTGGTCTCACCGATGGCGGCCAGGTCGATGGACAGGATGGCGGCCGACAGGGCGAACTCGGGGGTGAGGACGAACTGCTCGGAGGGCGCCCCGTTGTTGGTCATGCCGCCCTGGGCCAGGAAGAGCCGCCGGCCGTCGGGGTCCAGGACGACGCCGTTGCCGGCGTGGTTCTCCTCGGACCGGGGCAGGCCCCGGACCAGGTCGAGGCGCTGCCAGTCCTTGCCGTCCCAGGTCAGGCGGGACAGCACCCCCGAGTTGGTGTCGAGGTTCTTGTTCACCTTCTTGAATCCCCCGCCGATGCGGGGATCGGTGGTGACGGCGTGGATGACGGGCCGCTCGGCGGTGCCGCTCACCACCAGGCCGGTGAGGAGCCGGCCCACGTAGCTGTGGTTCTCCACGCCGTTGTCGTCGTGGTTGACCAGGTCGACGAGCCTGCCGATCGTCTCGCTGGCCACCGCCTCGTAGGAGCCCGGCCCGTGGCGCACCAGGGTGAGCGCCTTGATGAGCCCGTTCTGCTGGCCGGCGTAGAGCCGCCCGTCGGGCCCGAACTGGAGCGTCGTCACCCGGGTCGTGCCCGTACCCGCCACCACCCCCTTGGCAAAGTCGAACACGGGTGCGTCGGCCGGCGCGTTGGTCGGAGCCCCCAGGAGCAGGGCGGCGAGCACCGGCGGTCCGATGGACGTGAACCTCCTCACCCGATGGCGCCCAGCCCGCAACATCTCCTAAGTTTAGGTGGCCCGAACAAATTTGTGTTGGGCGGGTTGTCCATCGCGGGTGCATCTCTCAGGATGGTTTAGGTACCGTTCCCTTACGCACCACGGTCGACGCGACGGGAGGGCACGATGCGGAGCCCGAAGTGGTCGAAGGTGGCTGTCCTCATCGCCGTGCTGGTCTCAGCCGGCGCCTGCTCCGCCCTGGGCGCCGAGGAGAAGAACGTCGTGCGCGTGTACTCCGGTCGCCACTACGGGTCGGAGAAGGCCTTCGAGCTCTTCGGCAAGGAGACCGGGACCGACGTGGAGTTCCTCTTCGGGAGCGACGCCGACCTGCGGGAGCGGCTCAAGACCGAGGGCGCGGACACCCTGGCCGACGTCTATCTGACCGTCGACGCCTCCAACCTCGCCCTGGCCGCCAACTCCGACCTGCTCCGTCCCCTCGAGTCGAAGAAGCTGACCGACACGGTCCCGGCCAGGTACCGCGACCCGGAGAACCGGTGGTTCGCCCTCGCCCTGCGGGCCCGCAGCATCATCTACAACCCCGAGAAGGTGGACCCCGCCGAGCTGTCGACCTACGCCGCCCTGGCCGACCCCAGGTGGAAGGGGCGGCTGTGCCTGCGGAACTCGACCGCCACCTACACCCAGTCGCTGGTGGCCAGCCTCATCGCCCACGACGGCTACGACGGGGCCAAGGCCATCGTCAAGGGTTGGGTCGACAACGAACCCGAGATGATCAACTCCGACCCTGAGATCGTGCGGACGGTGTCGAAGGAAGGCTGTGACGTCGCCATCGTCAACCACTACTACCTGGCCCAGGAGCTGACCAGGAATCCCGGGCTCGACGTCAAGATGTTCTGGGCCGACCAGGGCGGGCGGGGCACCCACGTCAACGTGAGCGGCGCCGGGGTCACCAGGTACGCCGACGACGCCGAGCTGGCCCAGCAGTTCCTCGAGTGGCTGGCCACCGCCGGCCAGGAGGTCTTCATCTCCGAGAGCGACGAGTTCCCCGTGAACCCGGCGGTCCAGCCCGCCGACGTGGTCAAGGGCTTCGGCACCTTCAAGGCCGACGAGCTCGAGGCATCGAAGATCGGAGACCTGAACGCCGACGCCCTCAAGCTGATGGACGAGGTCGGCTATCAGTAGGTCGCTCCCCGCGGCGGCATCACCACCGAGGTCGGTCAAGCCCGCCTCGGTGGTGGTGCTGAGCGTCGCCACGCTGGTCATCCTGCCCGTGGTCGCCATCGCCTCGGAGGCGCTCACGCCCAGCGTCGACCTCTGGCGCCGGCTGTGGGCCACCCGCCTGCCCAACATGCTCGTCTCCACCGCCGGCCTGCTCGTCCTGGTGGGGGTGGGCACCTTGGCCCTCGGCGTGTCCCTGGCCTGGCTGGTGAGCGCCTACCGGTTCCCGGGCCGGGCCTTCTTCCGCTTCGCCCTGGTCCTGCCCCTGGCCATGCCCGGCTACGTCCTGGGCTACATCTTCCTCACCACCTTCTCCTTCGCCGGCCCGGTGCAGTCGGCGCTGCGGGGCTGGTTCGGGCCCGACGTCTGGTTCCCCGATGTCCGGACCATGGTGGGAGCGAGCGTCGTGCTCAGCCTCACGCTGTACCCCTACGTCTACGTGCTGGCCATGACCGCCCTCCGGGAGCAGGGGCTGCGGACCTGGCAGGTGGCTCGTACCCTCGGGTACGGCCGGGTCCGGGCCGCCCTCCGGGCCGTGCTCCCCGGCGCCCGTCCCACCCTGGCCGCCGCCCTCGCCTTGGTCATGATGGAGGTGCTCACCGACTTCGCCACCGTGCAGTACTTCAATGTCAACACCATTTCGGTGGGGGTCTACAAGCTGAAGCTGGAGGGGAACCTGGGGGCGGCCACCGAGTTGGCCACGCTCGTCCTCGTCTTCGCCCTCGCCGTCATCGCCATCGAGCGGGGCCTGCGGGGGCGGGCCCGCTTCCACCAGCGCGGCGCCCGGGAGTTCCTCGAGCCGGTGACCCTCCAGGGCCCGAAGCGGTGGGCCGCCACCGGGGCCTGCGTGGGGGTGCTCTCCGCCGCCTTCTTCCTGCCCGTCGCCCGCCTGGCCACCTGGATCCAGTTCGGCGACGAGGTCACCGCCGGCCGTTACCTCGAGCATCTCTCCAAGAGCGCCCTCCTGGCCGGCCTGGCCGCCGCCGCCTGCCTGGTGGCAGGCCTGGCGGTGACCAGCGGTTCCCGGCTCTCGGGCGGACGGGCCACCCGCTGGGCCAGCCGGGCCGTCCTCATCGGCTACACCCTGCCGGGCACGGTGGTGGCGATCGGCGTCCTGGTCGTCTTCTCCCGGGCCGGGAGCGTGGTGCTGGCCACCACCACCCTCCTGGGCGTCCTCTACGCCTACACCGTCCGCTTCGTGCCCCTGACCACCGCCACCCTCGACGCCAGCCTGGAGAAGGTGACCCCGTCGGTGGTCATGGCCGCCCGCACACTGGGCGCCCGCCCCGGGCGGATCCTGGTCCGCATCCACGCCCCGTTGGTGCGCTCGGGGATGACCGCCGCCCTCCTCCTGGTCTTCGTGCACACGCTCCAGGAGATCTCCATCGTCCTCCTGCTGCGGCCCTTCAACTTCGACACCCTGGCCGTGTGGGTGTGGGACCTGACCTCCAACTCGGCCTGGGAGCAGTCCGGGCTGCCCGCCCTCACCATCGTGGCCGTCGCCCTCCTGCCCGTGATCCTCATGATGCGGGCCGGCACCGGATCCGGGCGGGAACCGCCCTGGGAGCGGGCCCTGGGCGAGGCTCCGGCGCCCGCGGCCCGCGTGGGGGCGGCATGAAACTGTCCGGCGCCGCCCTGACCGTCCAGGACGTGGAGAAGCACTTCGGCCCGTCCGCCGCCGTCGGAGGCGTCTCCCTGAACCTGGTGGCCGGTGAGCACCTGGCCCTCATCGGCCCGAGCGGGTGCGGCAAGTCGACCATGCTGCTGATCATCGCCGGCCTCCTCCGGCCCGACGCCGGGGTGGTGCGCATCGGCGACCGGACCGTGGCCGGCGCCGGCGCCTGGGTCGAGCCCGACCGGCGCCGGGTGGGGATGGTCTTCCAGGACTACGCCCTGTTCCCCCACCTCAACGTCTCCGCCAACATCGCCTTCGGGCTCGACCGCCTGCCCCGGGGGGAACAGCCGGCCCGGGTGGCCGAGGTGCTCGCCCTCGTGGGCCTCGAGGACCTCGCCGGGCGCTACCCCCACGAGCTGTCCAGCGGCCAGCAGCAGCGGGTGGCCCTGGCCCGGTCACTCGCCCCCGAGCCCGACGTCATCCTCCTCGACGAGCCCTTCTCCAACCTCGACCGGGCCTTGCGGGACAACATCCGGGTGGAGACCAAGAAGGTGCTGCGCCGGGCCGGCGCCACCGCCGTGCTCGTCACCCACGACCACTCCGAGGCGCTCGGGTTCGGCGACCGGGTGGCCGTCATGCGGGCCGGACGGGTGCTGCAGGTCGGAACGCCCGAGGAGGTCTTCGAGTTCCCCGGGGACAGCTTCGTGGCCGAGTTCCTGGGCGTCGCCGATTTCCTGCCCGCCCGGCGGGTGGACGAGCGGACGGTGCGCTCCGAGCTCGGAGCCCTCGGCCCCCTGCCCGTCCCCGACGCCGGCGAGCTCACGGTCATGGTCCGGCCCCATGAGCTGACCTTCGAGGCGGACGCCGGCGGGCGGGCCACGGTGACGGGTCGCGAGTACCAGGGGACGTCGACGCTCTACGAGCTCACCCTCGACTCGGGTGAGGGGCTCGCCTCCCGTCAGGGCCCGGAGGTGACGTGCCCGCTGGGCACGCGGGTCCGGCCCGCGGTGGCCGAGGGGAAGATCCCGGTGCTGTTCTGCGACGGGCGGCGGGTCTGGCCGCCCGTCCCCGATCAGGCTCCGGAGGACAGCGGGGGGCGAACAGAGAGGGAGGAACCCCGAGATGGTTTCGAGATGGGCGTTGGCGCTGGTCGTGGCGGTAACCCTGGGGGTGGGCTGCGGCGGCAGCGACGACAACGAGGGGACGGCGACGAACCTGGATGAGTCGGACCAGACCACCTCCGGCGTGGCCGGAGGAGGAGATGAAGGAGAAGGAGAAGGAGCCACCACCAGCTCGGTCGGGGGGAGCACCGAAACGTGTGAGGTCCAGGGTGGCGTCGCCACCCAGGGCACCGAAGTCCAGGTGACCTTCACCGAGTGGAAGATCGCCCTCGGCGTGGCCAAGGCGGGCCCGGGGATCGTCACCTTCCTGGCCGAGAACACCGGCGAGGAACCCCACGAGCTGTTGGTGGTGAAGGGCGAGTCGGCCGACGCGCTCCCCAAGGACGCCGACGGCGCCCTGGACGAGGCCATGCTGCCGGAGGGCGCCCTCATCGGTGAGATCGAGCCCATGGGGACCGGCCAGGTGTGCCGGGGCAACTTCGCCCTCCAGGCCGCCAACTACCAGCTGGTGTGCAACGTGGTGGAGGAGGACAACGGCGTCACCGAGGCCCACCTCGCCGAGGGCATGCACACCGCCTTCACCGTCGGCACCTGAACATCCCCCCGGCCAACGGTGGCGCCGGCCGGTCACGGTCGGCCACAATGGAGCCTTCTGTAAGGATGGCCTAACGGGGGAGCTTCTGATGTCGAAGACGAAGTCGTTGGCGTGGTCGGCGGTAGGGGCACTGGCGGCGCTGGGGGTGCTGCTGGTCCCCGGGGCCAAGGGCGCCCACGAGGTGGTCATCCGCGACGGGAAGTTCCAGCCCCAGGAGTCCTACCTGGGCCAGGGGGACACCATGGTCTTCATCCACGACGACGGCGACGCGTCCCACACGGTGACGGCCGACGACGGGTCCTTCGACTCCAGCCCCGGCTGCACGAAGGGTACCGAGGAGGACTGCCTCAACGCCGGTGAGACCTGGGAGTACAACTTCGCCAAGGTGGGCCGCTACCCGATCCACTCCAAGACCAACCCGGCCGTGAAGGGTGTCATCATCGTGGTCGAGAAGGGCACGGGGCCGAGCACCAGCACCACCGGCTGAGCTATCCCCCCAGGTCGGCCACCGGGACCGTCAGCCGCCGGCGACGGCGGGGATGATGCTGACGACCTGGCCGTCGGCCACCGGGGTGGAGAGGGCGTCGAGGAAGCGGATGTCCTCGTCGGCCACGAACACGTTCACGAACCGGCGCAGGTTGCCGGCCTCGTCGAAGAGGCGCTCCCCCATGCCCGGGTGGGCGACGTCGAGGGACTTCAGGACCTCGCCCACGGTCGACCCGTCGACGGTGACCTCGGAGGCGCCTCCGGTCAGGGTGCGCAGGGCGGTGGGGATGCGGACGGTCGTGGACATGCTCACTCCTCGATGGAAAAGGCCGACGTGAAGGCCTCGATGGTGGGGGCGATGGTGGCCGTCGGCCCCACCGTGGCGGTGAGGGCCTCGAGCGTCTTGAGGCCGTGGCCGGTGACGTAGGCCACCACCCGTTCCTCGGGGCGGATGACGCCGTCCTCGGTCAGGCGCCTGAGGGTGGCGATGGTCACCCCACCGGCGGTCTCGGTGAAGATCCCCTCCGTGCGGGCCAGCAGCTTGATGCCATCGATGATCTCCTCGTCGGTGACGGCGGCCGACCCGCCGCCGCTGGACCGGATGGCATCGAGGGCGAAGTAGCCGTCGGCCGGGTTGCCGATGGCGAGCGATTTGGCGATGGTCTTGGGCTTGACCGGGCGGATGTCGTCCGAGCCGGTGAGGAAGGCGGTGGCCACCGGTGAGCAGCCCTCGGCCTGGGCGCCGGAAACCCGGATGGCGGCCGGGTCGGCGTCGACCAGTCCCACCTTGGCCAGCTCCTGGAAGCCCTTCTGGATCTTGGTCAGCTGGGACCCCGAGGCGATGGGCACCACCACGTGGTCGGGGAAGCGCCAGCCCAGCTGCTCGGCCGTCTCGAAGGCGAGGGTCTTGGAGCCCTCGGCGTAGTAGGGCCGCAGGTTGACGTTGACGAAGGCCCACGGGTAGGTGCCGGCCAGCTCGGCGCAGAGCCGGTTCACGTCGTCGTAGTTGCCGTTGACGGCCACCACGTTGCCGCCGTAGATGGCGGTGGCCACCACCTTGCCCGACTCCAGGTCGGAGGGGATGAACACGTAGCTCTTCATGCCCGCCCGGGTGGCGTGGGCGGCCACCGAGTTGGCCAGGTTGCCGGTGGAGGCGCACGCCGCTGTCTTGAAGCCGAACTCGAGGGCCTTGGACAGGCCGACGGCCACCACCCGGTCCTTGAACGAGTTGGTCGGGTTCACGGTGTCGTTCTTGATCCACAGCTCGGTCAGCCCGAGCGCCCCGCCCAGCCGTTCGGCCCGGACGAGCGGGGTGAACCCGGCGCCCAGGTCGACGGCCGAGCCCCGTTCGGCGGGGAGCAGGTCGGCGTAGCGCCAGATGCTGGCCGGCCCCTTGGCGATCCGCTCCCGGGTCAGGTTGGCGGCGATGGCGTCGTAGTCGTAGGCCGCTTCCAGCGGGCCGAAGCACCACTCACACACGTGGACGGGCGCCACCTCGTAGGCGCGCCCACACTCCCGACATCGCAGCCCCGAAACGAAGGTCATGACGGTCTCCTCATTGGTCCCGACGCGCTCTCGAGCGCCTCGAGCGGGAGTCCCGCCCTTCGGCTGCTCATCGATCAGGCATTGGCACCTTGCTCCGGTCCGGCTGGACCGATGCTGGTTGCCGCGGCGTCATCAGGCCTGTCCCTCGGCCGCTCTGGATGAGCGCGTGTGTTGTTGTTTTTTGGTTATCCCCAGGCTACCCGACGACCACGACGCCGGTCATACCCTTGCCCGGCGAACCGTGCAGCCGGCAGTGGTACGGGTAGCGCCCGGCGGCGGGGAACGTGTGGGAGAACGTGTCGCCCGGCGCCATGCAGCCCGTGCCCGTGGCTCCGTTGCAGGTGGGGCTGGAGGCGAACGACCGGTCGTCGGCGTTGATCTCGTGGGCCATGGAGTCGTCGTTGGTCCAGGTCACCGTGGAACCCGCCGGCACCCGCACCTCGGGGGGCTCGAAGCGGGCGTTCACCATCGACACGGCGGCGCCGGCCGCCCCGGCGGGCGCGGCAGGCAGCGTCAGGAAGATCAGGGCGATCAAGACCAGTCTGCGCATGCCCAAAGGGTATCTTCCGCCCGTGGCTTCTCCCGCCTTGGGCCGCACCCCCATGTTCTCCCACCGCCAGTTCGCCGCCCGCCGGCTGGCGGCGGCCAAGGACGAGCTGGGCCTCACCGCCTCGCTGTGCATCCCGGCCCGCAACGAGGAGGCGACCATCGGGGTCATCGTCGAATCCGCCCGGCGCCACCTGGTGGAGAAGGTGCCCCTGCTGGACGAGATCCTGGTGCTCGACGACGGGTCGACGGACGCCACCGTGGCCGCCGCCCGGGCCGCCGGGGCCCGGGTCGTGTCCGGCGCCGGCGTGCTGCCCGAGGCCGGGCCGGGGTCGGGCAAGGGCAACGCCATCTGGAAGTCGCTGGCCGCCAGCCGGGGCGACCTCGTCTGCTGGGTGGACGGGGACATCTCCGACTTCGGCCCCCGGTTCGTGGTCGGCCTCCTGGGCCCGCTGCTCACCCACCCCGAGGTGGCCTTCGTCAAGGGCTTCTACCACCGCCCCGGCGGCGGGGCGGCCGGCGGCGGCCGGGTCACCGAGCTCGCCGCCCGGCCCATCCTGTCGCTGCTGTTCCCGGCCCTGGCCGCCGTCGTCCAGCCCCTGGCCGGGGAATACGCCGGACGCCGGCCCCTGCTCGAGTCGCTGCCCATCACCCAGGGGTGGGGCGTCGACCTGGCCTTGGTGCTCGACGTGGCCGCCACCGCCGGCCTCCCCGCTCTGGCCCAGGTCGACCTGGGCACCCGCCGCCACCGCCACCGGCCCCTCGACGAGCTCGCCCCCCAGGCCATGGCGGTGCTGCTCACCGCCCTGCGCCGGGCCGGTTTGGAGCCACGGCCAGGCGTGGGGTTGGGGCCCCACGCTCTGGAGGAGCCCGGGGTTGGGCCCACGACCCGCTCGCGGGGCCGATCAAAGGAGGAGAACGCCGACGGAGGCGGCGGGGCGGCGAAGCCGCCAGAAACAGTGCTGGTGCGCTTCGACGAGACCCACGGGCGCCTGGAGGTGCCGGTGGAGGCCTCGGAGCGCCCGCCGCTGGCGTCGCCGCCGGGGCCGGCCGACGAACTGTCGGCGTGAAGGCGCCACGGAGTGGCGCATGAGCCGGGTCCTCTACACCGACGTCGACGGCACCCTGGTCGGGCCGCTGGGCAACCTCTTGTGGGACGGATCCCGGACCCCGACGGCGGTGGCCGCCGAGGCCCTGGTGCGGGCCGCGGCCCAGGGCCTGGAGATCGTGGCCGTGACCGGCCGGGCCCAGAGCGGCATGGGGGAGGTGGCCCGGCTGCTCGGGCTGGCCACCTGGTTCTGCGAGCTGGGCGGCGTGCGGGTCTACCAACGGGGCGAGCGCGTGGTCCACGATCACGGCGACTACCCCGGCGAGGGCCCGCCCGGCCCGGCCCTGGCCGAGGCCCGGGCCCTGCTCACCGCCCGGTTCCCGGGCCGGATCGAGGAGCACAGCCCCTGGAACACCGCCCGGGAGGCCTCCGTGCTCCTGCGGGGCAGCGTCGACCCCGAGGAGGCGGCGGCGGTGCTCGTGGGCGGCGGCTTCGGCTGGGCCGAGCTGGTCGACAACGGGGTGATCCCCCGGCACTTCGAGACCCTGGCCGAAGTCGACCGGGTCCGCGTCTACCACCTGGTGCCCCGGGGCGTGTCCAAGCTGGCCGCCATCGCCGCCGACCGGGTGATGCGGGGCCTGCGCCGGGAGGACTGCGCCGTGATCGGCGACGCCGCCGCCGACCTCGACTGCCGCGTCGAGGTGGGGCGCTGCTTCCTGGTCGCCAACGCCTTGACCAAGGACCCCAGCCTGGCCTGGGCCACCGAGGCCGGCTCCGGCGTCGAGGTGCTCACGGGCGGCCACGGCACCGGCTTCGCCGAGGCGGTCGACGCCCTCCTCGCCTGAGCCACTCAACGAACTCTCGAAGCGTCGCCGGACGGTCAAGACGCGGTGCGGGGGGTCACGGGCTGGCCGGGCGGCGCCGTGTGCTTGTGTGAGCGGCGTGCCCCCGAACCGGCGCTGTTCAGTCCCTCAGACAGGGCCTGAGAAGCGCCGGTTGGGCGGGACCGGGATTCTGTGCTTCCGCCGCGACCGTCACGGTCGTTCCCGAAGCACAGTTCCAAAGTCAGCCCCCAGCGCCGGCGCCCCTCACCCCTTCATTGCGCCTTTCGGGGTTGACGCGGCCCGTCAGACCCCCGGCTGCACCCGGGGACGGGGACCCCGGCTGGGATTCTCGTCCTCCTCGTGATCGGGTTGACGCCCGGGCCGCGCTCCGAGACAGTCGTCGAGGTCCTCGGCGTCGGCCCGGCCGTCCCCGTCGTTGTCGACACCGTCGTTGCAGGTGGCGCCGTGCCCGGCGAGGCGCATCGACGGCGACGGGTCCCCGCCGAAGGAGATCCCCGGCCCGGCCAGGGCGACGACCAGGGCGACCATGCCGACCAGCCCGGCCGCGACAGCCAACCACTTGTGTCTCATGCCGCTCTCCCTTCCCCAATGAGTGAGCGGGCCCTCACAATCTAGGCGCCGGCCCCTGTGCCACGCCTCTCAAGCTTGGAGGCGTTAGGGTCGATCAGATCCCTATGACACCGGTGAGCGCCGAGCGGACGCTGACCAACCTCTACGAGGCCATCCACCGCCGCCGCGACGTGCGGGGCCAGTTCACCGGCGGCCCCGTCGATCCCGATGCGCTGGAGCGGGTGCTGGCCGCGGCCCACGCCGCTCCCAGCGTGGGCCTGTCCCAGCCCTGGGACTTCATCCTGGTCGCCGCCGCCTCCACCAAGCAGCTCTTCCACAACCACGTCCAGGAGGAGCGGGAGCTGTTCGCCGCCACCCTCCCGCCGGAACGGGCCGGCGTGTTCGCCGGCATCAAGATCGACGGGGTCCTCGAGTCGAGCCTGTCGGTGGTCGTCACCTACGACGGCAGCCGGGGGGCGCCCGCCGTCCTCGGCCGCCACGCCATTGCCGACGCCGGCCTCTACTCGGTGTGCCTGGCCATCCAGAACCTGTGGCTGGCCGCCACCGCCGAGGGCTTCGGGGTCGGCTGGGTGTCCTTCTACCGGGAGCACTTCGTCCAGCGCCTCCTGGGCATCCCCGAGTCGATCCGCCCGGTGGCGTGGCTGTGCCTGGGGCCCGTCAGCCACCTGGAGGAGGCCCCCGACCTGGAGCGCCAGGGTTGGCGCCGGCGCCGTCCCCTCGCCGAAGCGGTCCACCAGGAGCGCTGGGGCGAGGGCAACGCCGAAGCGACGGACCAGGCGTCCTAGCTGCGGGTCACCGGCTCGGCCGGCTTGGCCGGTGGCGGGGCCTGGTCACCGCCGTCCGCCCCTGACCCACCGCCGCCCGCTCCGTCCTCGGCCCCGATCACCGGATGCTCCCCGGTGACCTCCGCTTCAGCCACCTGCTCGAGAACCTCGAGCGGCTCGCCCAGGACGTGGACCCGCCACATGTGACTGGCGAGGATCTTGATCACCGCCGCCGTCGGCACCGCCACCAGCAGCCCGAAGAACCCACCCAGGGTGCCTCCCAACAGGAGGGCCAGCATCACCAGCACGGGATGGAGCTTGACCACCCGGTGCATGACGAGGGGGCTGATGAAGTGGTTGTCGATCTGCTGGGCGGCGACCATGATCCCCACCACCCACAGGGCGGTGATCGGTTCCCGGGTGGTGAGGGCGATGACGAGGGCGGGGATCCCGCCGATGTAGGGGCCGACCAGCGGGATGATGTTGAACAGGCCCGCCACCATGCCGATCAGCAGCCAGAAGGGCAGGTTGATCGCCCGCAGCCCCACGCTGCACAGCACCCCGACGATGAAGGCCACCAGCAGCTGGCCGCGGAAGAACCCGCCCACGGCGGAGTTGATGCGCCGGGCCAGCAGCAGGACCTCGGGCCGGGCCCCGGCCGGGATCAATCCGATGGCCGTGCGTTTGAGACGGGGCAGGTCGATGAGCAGGTAGAAGGCGAAGATGGGGGCCAGGATCATCACCAGCAGGACGTGGAAGACCTTCACGCCGACCTTCGCCACCCGCTCCAGCTGCTGCTGGATGGAGTCGCTGTCGTTGGCCACGGCGTCGTCGAGCCGGGTGCGGTCGAACTCGAACGGCGTCCCCTTGAGCGTCTCGGCCCGCTCGTCGACCCAGCGCTCCATCTTCAGCCGGATGTCGGGCCAGCGATCGGAGAGGTTGTCGGCCTGGTCCTTGACCGCCGGCAGCATGACGAAACCGATGAGGGTCACCACGCCCAGGAACCCCAGGTAGGTGAGTCCGACGCCCGCCGCCCGGGGAATCCGCCGCCGGTGCATCATGCTGATCAGCGGGTTGAGGATGAAGACCAGGGCCCCGGCCAGGATGAGGGGCGGGAAGATCACCGCCACCGTCACCGCCAGCCAGGCGAGGATGGCAATCACGGCCGTGAGCCCGACGAGCGCCCAGGCGACGCTGCCGGCCCGCCGGATGCGCTCCAGGCGATCTGCCGCGGTCTGGTGCTCCACCGTCACTGTCACCAGGGTACCGGGGGCCGAACCGTCAGCCGCGGAAGCGCCCCAGCGCCCAACGGCCCACCTCGACCGCCGCCTCCTCGACGAGGATGCCGGCCCGGGAGAGGCTCTCCTCGGCCTGCCACACCCGGTCGGTGAGGGCCAGGCTCAGGACGCCCTCGGGGACGTCGGTGCCGGCCACGATCTGGCCGGCGACCACGGCCCGGGCAGGAACCCCCTCGGCCTCCGCCCACTCCAGCGCGCCCCCGACCACCTTGCCCTCGAAGCTGGAGGCGTCGAGGCGCCCCTCGCCGGTGACCACCAGGTCGACGCCGGCCAGGGC
>JBOGFE010000461.1:0-6048 GCA_050741935.1 Acidimicrobiia bacterium
GTTCAAGGGGGCGGTGGAGGACGAGGCCCGCAGCGTCTACTCGGGCCTGGTGCACCTGCGGGAGAGCGCCCAGCGGGCCCGGGCGGCCCAGACCAACCGCAACCTGGTCCTCTCCGAGGGGGCGGCGGCATGGTCGATCCCCAACCTCGAGATCGAGGCCAACGACGTGAAGTGCTCCCACGCCTCGGCCGTCGGGCCCATCGACCTCGACCAGCTCTACTACCTGGAGAGCCGGGGTGTCCCGCCCGACGTGGCCGAGCGCCTCATCGTCTTCGGGTTCTTCGAGGACGTCATCTCCCGGCTGCCGCTCACCGACCTGGCCGGCCCGCTGCGCTCGGCCGTGGCCCGCAAGTTCGAGGCCCGTCGCTGCTGCTACCCGGACGAGGGACGGGGGAGCTCCCTTGCCTGAGGTCAAGGTCTGCTCGGTGGGCGACGTCGAGCCCGACTCGTCCCTCCGGGTCGACACCCACGGGCACCGCCTGGCGGTCGTGCGCATCGGCGACGACAGCTGGTACGTGCTGGGCGACCGCTGCTCCCACGCCGAGGCCTCGCTCTCGGGTGGCGAGGTGTGGCCCGAGGAGCGCGAGATCGAATGCCCCCAGCACGGCTCGGCCTTCTCCCTGGAGTCGGGCGAGCCGCTGACCCTGCCCGCCACCCAGCCCGTCCCCGTCTACGAGGTCCGGGTCGACGGCGACGACGTCCTGGTGAAGTTGCCCTGATCATGGCGACGGGCACCCGGTTCTGTGCTCATGGCGGCGGGCACCCGGTTCCTTCGGAACACGCCCGCCGCGTGCCGTGGGGCCCCACCCACGGCGGAAAGACGCCCGCCGCGTGCCGGCGGGGGCCCCTGCCCCACCGGCGCACGGGAGGAGGAGCGACGCTGTGACCCACGTGCTGCGCATCGAGGATCTCCGGGCCAAGGTCGAGGGCCGCCCCATCCTGAACGGCGTGACCCTGGAGGTCCGCTCGGGCGAGGTCCACGCCCTCATGGGGCCCAACGGCTCGGGCAAGTCGACGCTGGCCCACGCGCTCATGGGCCACCCCGACTACGAGGTGACCGGAGGTTCGGTCACCCTCGACGGGGAGGAGCTGCTCGGCCTGCCCACCCACGTGCGGGCCGCCCGGGGCCTGTACCTGGCCATGCAGTACCCCGTGGAGATCCCCGGCGTACCCCTGGAGTCCATGCTCAAGGAGGCGCTCACCGCCCGCCGCCACCCCGTCGACGGTCTCGCCGGGCGGCTGGCGGCCGAGGCCCAGGCCGTGGGGCTGGCCACCTCGGTCATGGACCGGGCGGTCAACGTCGCCTTCTCGGGCGGGGAGAAGAAGCGCAACGAGACCGTCCAGCTGGCCGTCCTCCAGCCCAAGATCGCCGTCATCGACGAGATCGACTCCGGCCTCGACATCGACGCCCTGCGCGACGTCGCCCGCCGGATCGAGGCGCTGACCGAAGAACCCGGTATGGGCGTCCTGGCCATCACCCACTACGCCCGCCTCCTGGCGGAGCTGCGGCCCGACCGGGTCCACGTCCTCCGGGAGGGCCGGGTCGTGCTCTCCGGCGGCCCGGAGCTGGCCGACGAGCTGGAGCGCAGCGGCTACGAGGGGATCACCGGCGAGCCTGGTTGACGGCCGGGCGTGGGGCAGGGGCCCCACGCACCGGAGGAGCCCGGGTGCCGGGGCCCGGGCGGGAAAAAGGCACTGCTACCGTCCGGTCATGCGCTTCTTCTCGTTCCACCTGATGCCCTACACGGATCTCCCGGACTCCTACCAGGGGCCGGCGTGGATCACGTGTCCCAACGAGCTCTACGACCCGGCGTTGGGCCATCAGCTCTACAACCGCTACCTCGACGAGCTGATGCTGGCCGAGGAGCTCGGCTTCGACGGGGTGTGCGTCAACGAGCACCACCAGAACGCCTACGGCAACATGCCCTCCCCCAACCTGATCGCCGCCGTCCTGGCCCGCCAGACGAAGCGGGTGAAGATCGCCGTGGTGGGCAACGCCCTGCCCCTCTACGACCCGCCGACCCGGGTGGCGGAGGAGTTCGCCATGATCGACGTGATCTCGGGCGGGCGCCTCATCGCCGGCTTCGTGGTCGGCGGCGGGCCCGAGTACTACTCCTTCTCCATCAACCCGGCCGAGGCCCGCGAGAAGTTCATCGAGGCCCACGACCTGATCATGGCGGCGTGGACGAAGCCGGGGCCCTTCGAGTTCTCCGGCAAGCACTACCGGATCCGCTACGTGAACCCCTGGCCCCGGCCCATCCAGCAGCCGCATCCCGAGGTGTGGATCCCCGGCGTCGGCTCGCTCGAGACCATCGAGTTCGTGGCCAAGCGCCGCTACGCCTACATGGGCATCCCCTACTTCCACTTCGACGTCTTCGAGCGGACCTACCGCACCTTCCGCCAGGCGTGCGAGAACGAGGGCTACGAGGCCGACCCGCTCCAGTGCGGCGTGCTCGCCCCCATCTACGTCTCCGACACCGACGAGTCGGCCCGGGCCGAGTACGAGGAGCACTTCTGGTACTTCCGCAACCGGCTCCTGCCCGGCCTCACCGTCTCGCCCCCCGGGTACTTCACGGCCCGCTCCCTGCCCGGCGTGCTCAAGGGAGGCGCCCACTTCATCACCGCGGTCAAGGACTGGGACGACGTGGTGGCCGGCCGCTTCGCCATCGTGGGCAGCCCCGAGACGGTCTTCGAGCAGCTGGCCGACGCCGTCCGGCGCATCGGAGCCGGGAACCTCCTCGGCCTCTTCCAGCTGGGCACGCTCGGTCCCGAAGCCACCCGCCAGAACCTGGGGCTCTTCGCCACCCAGGTCATGCCCCGGCTGCGGGCGGAGTTCCCCGAGGGCCAGCCGATCCTCCGGTCGACGGCGTCCGAGGTCGCCTGATGGCCAATATGGTGGAGTCCAAGGTGGCCACGCCGGCGGGCAAGATCTCGGTGCTCCGCGGCGGGGCGGGCGCCCCGGTGGTCTACCTGCACTCGGCGGCCGGGGAAGCCGTCCACACGGCCCTGGAGGACCTGGCCGACGACCACGAGGTGATCGTGCCCATGTTCCCGGGCTTCGGGGAGTCGGAGGGCATCGAGAACATCGACGACATCGAGGACGCGGCCTTCCACCTGCTCGACGTCCTCGACGCCCTGGAGCTGCCGGCCCCGGCGGTGGTCGGCCTGTCCTTCGGGGGGTGGATGGCGGCCGAGCTGGCCACCCGCTCTCCGGAGCGGGTCGGGAAGCTCGTGCTGGTCAGCCCGGTGGGCCTGTACATCGACGGGGCGCCGGTGGGCCAGATCTTCGGGCGCAGCCCGGCCGAGCTGGCCAACGACCTCTTCGCCGACCAGTCCCACCCCATGGCCCAGATGATGTGCGCCCTGTCGGAGAAGATGTCCGACCTCATGAGCATGGCCGAGCTGCCCGTCAGCCTGCTCCTGCCCATGTGGCAGTCGATGTCGGCCACGGCCAAGATCGGCTGGAACCCGTACCTGCACAACCCCAAGCTGGCCGGGCGGCTGCGGCGGGTCGCCGCCCCCACCCTGGTGGTGGCCGGCGGCCGGGACGGCCTCCTGCCCCGGGCCCATCCCGAGGCCTACGCCGCCGGTATCCCCGGCGCCCGCCTCGAGGTGCTGGAGGACGCCGGCCACATGCTGCCCCTGGAACGGCCGGAGCCCTTCGCCGGTCTCGTTCGGGAGTTTCTCGCCGGCTGAGGGGACTTTCAGGAACCCGCGGCTGAAGCGGACATTCCGGGCAAAGCTGCGGGCGGCGGGCGCCGTTCGGTTTGCCGCCGGGCGCCCGGGGAGACCAACCGGCCACGATGGTTGCCCGACTCGATGCCTGGCTCGGACCGTTCCTGCGACGGGTTCCGTGGAAGCCCGTCCTCCTCGGGACGGCCGTGGTGGCCATCGTGGTCGGGGCCGTTCCGCCCTTCCGGCGGGCGGCGGCCATGGCTTCGAGCCGGGCCGTGTACTGGCTCGCCTCGCCCCTCACTCCCATCGTTCCCGACTTCGACGCCCTGCCCGTCACCACCCCGGTGCTGGCCGCCGACGGCAGCGTCATCGCCGAGCTGTCGGGCGAGGACGGGCGCCGGGCCGTGCTCGACATCGACGGCGTCCCCCTCCACGTCCGCCAGGCCGTGCTGGCCGCAGAGGACGCCCGCTTCTACGAGCACAGCGGCACCGACCCCGAGGCCGTCGGGCGGGCCGTCGCCCACAGCCTGTTGGGACGGGCCCAGGGGGGTAGCACCATCACCCAGCAGCTGGCCAAGATCAACTACACGGCCGGGGAGCGGACCCTCCTGCGCAAGGTCCGGGAGGTGCTCTTCGCCAGCGCCCTGGAGCACCGCTACACCAAGGACAAGCTCCTCGAGCGCTACCTCAACCAGGTCTACTTCGGGGCCGGCGCCTACGGCATCCGGGCCGGCGCCCAGGCCCTCTTCGGTGTGGAGCCCGACCAGCTCACCCCGGGCCAGGCCGCCGTCCTGGCCGGCAAGATCAAGGCCCCGAGCTACCTCGACCCCCGGAAGCGGCCCGAGGCGGTGATCGCCCGCCGGGACGAGGTGCTGGCCGCCATGGCCGATCGCCACTGGCTCACCCCCGAAGCGCTGCACCAGGCCCGGGCCGAGCCGCTGGCCCCGGCGCCGCCCCGTCCGCCCGGGGTGTCGCTCGCCCCCCACTTCGTCGACCACGTGAAGCGGGAGGCGGCCGGCCTCCAGGCGCTGGGGCCGGACCGGGAGACCCGCCTCACCCGCCTGTTCACCGGCGGCTACACCATCCACACCACGCTCGATCCCAAGCTGTTCGCCGCCACCCAGCAGTCGGTGGAGAAGCGCCTCGGCCTGCCCGGCGATCCGATCACGGCGGTGGCCAGCGTGGCGCCGGGCGACGGTGCCATCCGCAACCTGTTCGGCGGCCTCGACTTCGCCTCCACCCAGTTCCCCTACGCCACCAAGGGCCTGCGTCAGGCGGGCTCGGCCTTCAAGCCCTTCGTCTACCTGGCCGCGCTCCGGGACGGGATCGACCCCCGCTCCACCTTCGACGGCACCTCGGGGCGGCGCATCGGCTGCTACGGGGACCGGCCCGTCCGAAACTACGCCGGGGAGGACGCCGGCGGCCGCATCGACGTCGACACCGCCCTGGCCCACTCCGTCAACGTCGTCTTCGTGGAGCTGGGCTGCGAGGTGGGCGTGGGCGACGTGGTCGACGCCGCCACCGACGCCGGCATCCCCGCCGGCGCCACCGAGAAGCAGGGGGCGGTGTTCCTGGGCGGGCTCGACCGGGGGGTGAGCCCGCTGGCCATGGCCAACGCCTACGCCACCCTCGCCGCCGGGGGCGTCCGGGCCGAGCCCTACGCCATCGTCGCCGTGCGCGACGCCACCGGGGCCGATGTCTACGCCCACCGGCGCAAGGTGCGCCGGGTGTTCGCCGAGTCCGACGTGGCCGTCCTCAACCGGGCCCTCGCCCGGGTGGTGGGCGCGGGGACGGGCCGGGCCGCCCGCATCGGCCGTCCGGTGGCGGGCAAGACCGGGACCACCCAGGACAACGTCGACGCCTGGTTCGTGGGCTACGTCCCCCAGGTGTCCACCGCCGTGTGGGTCGGCTACGACCCCCGCCGGCCCATGACCGACGTGCACGGCCGAACCGTGACCGGGGGCAGCTTCCCCGCCGCCATCTTCGGCGACCTGATGCGCGAGGGCCTGCGGGGCGTGCCCGTCCGCCGCCTGGCCGAGGCCGAGCCCGAGGGCCTCGGGCTGCGCATCCTCAACCCGCCGCCGCCCACGACGACCACGACGCCGCCGGTCGAGTCGACCACCACGACCATGGTGCCCGGGCCGGCGGCGGAGGACCCGTCGACGACCTCGACGACGGAACCGGAGGACGGTACGACCACCACGACGCGGCGCCGGCGGGACTTGCTGCCGACGACCACCACGACGCGCCCGACCACGACCACCGCGACGACCGCGGCACCAACGACGACAACGACGGCGGAGGAGGGGTGAGGAGGGCCGGGGCGGGCGGCTGACTTCGGAAGGCCCGCCGCCTCCGCTCGTGGCGTTTCTC
>JBOGFE010000462.1:0-3110 GCA_050741935.1 Acidimicrobiia bacterium
GCTCTCGGGAGCGACTACGGACGCGGGACGCCAGCCGGCGCTAGCGCGGTATTGAAGGTTGGTCGGGTGTCCGTGGCCATGAGAAAGTCCCCACTGGTGGCCAGGACGAGGTCCCCGTTGGTGGCCGTGTAGAAGTCCCCGCTCCTCGTTGACCATCCACCATTGCTTGCCCCTGGGCGGTGAGCGTGACGGCGCCAAGCCAGTCACTTCTCACCACCCAGGGGGAGTTTGTGAAGTCAGCGAGGGAGCGTATGGACATCATCGCGGCGTATCACGCTGTGGGGAGTTATCGGGGCGCGGCCGAGATGTGCGGCACGTGCCATAAGACGGTCAGGCGGATCCTTGAGCGTCACGAGGCCGGTGAGGCGCCGCCGGTGAGGCGGGAGCGGGGCCACAACTATGACGGGGTCCGGGATCTGGTCGCCCAGCGGGTGAAGACCACGGGCGGGAGGATCACGGCCAAGCGGTTGTTGCCGGAGGCGGTGGCGGCCGGGTATGAGGGTTCGGCCCGGAATTTCCGCCGTCTGGTCCGCAAGGCGAAGAACGCGTGGCGGGCGGAGCATCACCGGGGCCGGCGCCCGGCGGTGTGGACTCCGGGTGAAACGCTGGTCATCGACTGGGGCTCAGAGGGGGACCTGCACGTGTTTTGCGCGGTGCTGGCCTGGAGTCGGTTCCGGTTCGTGCGCTTCGCTGACAACGAACGGGCGTCGACCACGCTCGGATTCCTGGCCGAGTGTTTCGAGGTGCTCGGGGGTGTGCCTCGGGTGGTGCTCTCGGACCGGATGGGCTGCCTCAAGGGCGGGGTGGTCGCCGGGGTGGTGATCCCGACCCCGGACTATGTCCGTTTCGCCACCCACTACGGTTACCGACCGGATTTCTGTGAGGGAGCGGACCCGGAATCGAAAGGGATCGTCGAGAACCTGGTCGGCTACGCCAAGTCGGATCTCGTTGTCCCGCAAGGGTTGTCCGCCCTCGATGTGTCAGCGGCCAACGAGGCGGCTCGGGTGTGGTGCGCCGAGGTGAACGGGTTGACCCACACCGAGATCATGGCCGTGCCGGCCGAGCGCCTGGTGGCCGAGCGGGAGGTGTTGCGGGCCTTGCCGTCGCTGCGGCCCCGGATCGGGCGGATGGTGGCCCGCAAGGTCGACAAGCTGTCCTGTGTCCGGTTCGGTTCGGCCCGCTACTCGGTCCCCAACCGCCTCATCGGCCGGCGGGTCGAGGTCGCCGCCGGGGCCGGCCGGGTGAAGATCCTCGACCGGGACGAGATCGTGGCCGACCATCTCGCCGTCGTTCCCGGCGAGGCGTCGATCGTCGATGAGCACTATGGCGGGGCCCGCCCGGTGCCGCCTCGTCGGGCGGTCCGCCCGAGAACCAAGGCCGAGAAGGCGTTCTGCGCTCTGGGGCCGGCGGCGGAGGCGTTCATCAAGGGAGCGGCCGCCGCCGGGGTGACCAAACTCGGCGTCGAGCTCGTCGACCTGGCCGGCCTGGAAGCGGCCCATGGCGGTCCGGCGCTGGTCGCCGCCCTGGAACGGGCGGTGGCCTTCAGCCGGTTCCGGGCCGCCGACGTCCGGTCCATCCTGGCCGCCGGGGCCAGCGCACCACGACCCGCCGCGGCGGGTGAGGCCCTGATCCTCGAACTGCCCGTGGCCGGAACCAGGGACCTCGCCGACTACAACACCGAGGAGCTGGCATGACCGCCCCGACACCGCCGGTGCTCTCCCCGGACCTGGCCGCCGGACTGAAACGCCTCAAGCTGGCCACTATGCGCCGTCTCGGCCCGGAACTGCTCGTCACGGCCAAGACCCAGCGGTGGGCGCCCGAGGAACTGCTCCGCACCCTGGTCGAGGCCGAGATCACCGCCCGGGACGAGTCCAACACCCGCACCCGGCTCCGCGCCGCCGGGTTCCCCGTGACCAAAACCCTCGACGAGTTCGACCTCGCCATCTCGTCGGTGCCCCGGGCCACGTTCGACTACCTCGCCTCCCTGGAATGGTTACGGGCCAAGGAGAACACCTGCCTGATCGGCCCGCCCGGCACCGGCAAAAGCCATCTCCTCGTCGCCCTCGGCCACGCCGCCATCGAGGCCGGCTACCGGGTCCGCTACTTCAACGCCGCCGAACTCGTCGAGACCCTCTACCGCGGCCTGGCCGACAACTCCGTCGGCCGAGTCATCGACACCCTCCTGCGCGCTGATCTGGTCATCGCCGACGAGGTTGGCTTCGCTCCGCTCGACGACACCGGCGCACAGCTCCTCTTCCGGTTCGTGGCCGCCGCCTACGAACGCCAATCCCTTGGGATCGGTTCCCACTGGCCTTTCGAACAGTGGGGCCGGTTCCTGCCCGAGCACTCCACCGCCACCGGGCTCCTCGACCGGCTCATCCACCACTGCAACGTCGTCGTCACCAGCGGGGAATCGTTCAGGATGCGAGAAGCCAAGACACGCCGGGGAAACCGGAATGCGTGACGCTTCCGATCAGCCACACCGAGAAGGGTTCACCTGCCAGGGCTGCGGCCGGCTCACCGTCACCGCCGTCGAGGGCATCTTCCGCAACCCCACCGTCGGCTCACCCCGGCGGTTCTGCACCCCCGCCTGCCGCCAAGCGGCCTACCGCCGCCGTCAAGCCGGGATCCACGAGAGCACCCCCCGACAGCACCAAGGCGGCCGGGGCCGCCGGCTCACCCCCCCACCCCCCGGACCAGACAAGGAGACACGAACAACGACCTAACACCCAACAACGAACACCCCGAGGAGTGGGGACTTCTTGCTGGCCACCAGCGGGGACCACGAACTGGCCGTTGACACCTGCCCAAGCACAAGGTGTAGATATGCGTGAAGGGCCGACCCTGGTCGGTCCGTACTCGCGCTCCAGGTCCGCCGGGGCCTCGGGTTCAAGGGGCGGCCTTCGGCCGAGTGACCGTCAGGGAACAGCCCTTGACGCCGGGGTGGCGGTGCCACTCAGGCGCCGCATCACGTTGGAACACAACGGTTGGTTGACCGACGGAGGCCAGGCGTGGCATCTCGGATCAGGGTGGCGACGAGCAACGACCGGCAATTCGTCCACCCCGCTGAGGCGGCCCGGAGCCGGCCGAAGGCCGGCGGTGGGGCCGCT
>JBOGFE010000463.1:0-6019 GCA_050741935.1 Acidimicrobiia bacterium
CCATCGAGGCCACCGACCCCAAGTCGGGCACGGCCGAGTTCAAGGCCGCCGCCGTCCGCGTGGAGATCGAGCCCGAGACGCTCTCCGGAGTGGCCTCCTGAGCCCTGACCTGCGCTTCCGGGGCGAGGTGCCCAGCCCGGCCGAGGCGGCCGCGCTGGACGCCCTGTTGGCCACGGACCCGGGCCCGGAGGGGTCGCGCCACCTGCTGCTCCCCGCGCTCCACGCCATCCACGACGTGACCGGATGGATCAGTCCCGGTGGCCTGGACGAGATCTGCCGGCGCCTGGGGGTGGCACCGGCCGAGGCCTACGGGGTGGCGTCGTTCTACGGGCTGTTCTCCATGGAGCCGCGGCCGGCGCGTGTCGTCCACGTGTGCGTCGACCTGGCCTGCCGGATGGCGGGGGCGGACGACCTGATCGACGGGCTCCCCGCCGGCGAAGGAGAGGAAGCCGTCTGGGAGCGGAGCCCGTGCCTGGGGCTGTGCGAACGGGCACCGGCCGCGCTGGTGGTGGAGTACGGCACGGAGCGGCAGGAGGCTGTGATCGCCCCGGCGGGCAGCGGAGCGGTCTGCGCCGCCCTCGCGGGCGGCGCCGGGACCGCCCCCGCCGAGCCCGAGGTGGCGGTCGCGGTTCCCCAGGTCGGGGGTCCTTCCCTCGTGCTGCTGCGCCGGGTCGGGGTGGTCGACCCGACCAGCCTCGACGACTACCGGGCCCACGGTGGCTACGGTGCGCTCCGTCAGGCCGTGGCGCTCGGCCCGACCGGCGTCATCCGGGAGGTGACCGACTCCAAGCTCGTCGGCCGGGGCGGGGCCGCCTTCCCCGCCGGACGGAAGTGGGCGGCGGTGGCGGCCCAGCCCGTCCGCCCCCACTACCTGGTGTGCAACGCCGACGAGTCCGAGCCGGGGACGTTCAAGGACCGGGTGCTGCTGGAGGGCGATCCCTTCTCCGTGCTCGAGGCCATGACCATCGCCGGGTGGGCCACGGGCTGCGAGCGGGGCTTCATCTACCTGCGGGGCGAGTATCCCCGAGCCCTGCGGACGCTGGAACGGGCCATCGTCACCGCCTACGACCGCGGGTTCCTGGGTACCGACGTGATGGGCCTCGGCTTCACCTTCCACGTCGAGATCCGCCGCGGCGCCGGCGCTTACATCTGCGGTGAGGAGACCGCCATCTTCAACTCCATCGAGGGCTACCGGGGCGAGCCCCGCAACAAGCCGCCCTTCCCCGTCGAGGTCGGGCTCTTCGGCCGGCCCACGGTGGTCAACAACGTCGAGACGCTGGTCAACGTGCTGCCCATCCTGGAGCGGGGGGCGGCCGCCTACGCCGCCATCGGCACCGACCGCTCCACGGGGCCCAAGCTCTTCTGCGTCTCCGGGCCGGTGGCCCGCCCCGGTGTCTACGAGGTGTCATTCGGCGTCACCCTGGCCGACCTCCTGGAGCTGGCCGGCGGGATGGCGGCGGGTCGCTCGCTGCAGGGCGTCCTGATGGGCGGGGCGGCCGGCGCCTTCGTCGCCCCCGACGGCCTCGACATGCCCCTCACCTTCGAGGGGGCGTCGGCCGCCGGCGCCACGCTCGGGTCCGGGGTGGTCATGGTCGTCGACGACTCGGTCGACCTGGCCGGGTTCCTCCTGCGCATCGCCGCCTTCTTCAGGGACGAGTCCTGCGGGCAGTGCGTCCCCTGCCGCGTGGGCACGGTCCGCCAGGAGGAGATCCTCGAGCGCCTCTGCGCCGGCGCGCCCCTGTCGAGCGTGGCCGACGAGCTGGCCCTGCTGGCCGACGTGGGGGCGGCCATGCGCGACGCCTCCATCTGCGGCCTGGGCCAGACCGCGGCCTCGGCCATCGACTCCGCCATCAAGCGCCTGGAGGTGTTCCCGGCATGAGCCCCGAGCCGGTCTCGGTGGGTCCGCCCCGGCGGATGGTCGATGTCACCATCGACGGCGAGGCCCGCCGGGTGCCCGAGGGCGCCACCATCCTCGAGGCCGCCCGGGCCGCCGGGGCCGACATCCCCACGCTGTGCTACGGCGACACCCTCACCCCCAAGAACGCCTGCCGGGTGTGCATGGTCGAGGTGGAGGGCGCCCGGGTGCTGGCCCCGGCCTGCTCCCGCAAGGTGGAGCCGGGCATGGTGGTGCACACCGACACGTCCCGGGCCCGCCTGGCCCGCCGGATGGTGCTCGAGTTCCTGGCCAGCTCCGTGGACCTGTCCGCCGCCGGCCCCGAGGTCGAGAAGTGGATGGTCGACTACGGCGCCGAGCCGGCCCGCTACGGGTCCGAGGTGGCCACCGTCGCCGCCCAGCCGGCCAAGGTCGACAACGGCCTCTACGTGCGGGACTACGCCCGCTGCATCCTCTGCTACAAGTGCGTCGACGCCTGCGGCGACCAGTGGCAGCAGACCTTCGCCATCGCCGTGGCCGGCCGGGGCTTCGACTCCCACATCTCCACCGAGTGGGACGCCCCCCTGCCCGACTCCGCCTGCGTCTACTGCGGCAACTGCGTCGAGGTGTGCCCCACCGGCGCCCTGTCCTTCACCGCCGAGTTCCGCCTCCGGGAGGCGGGGGAGTGGGACCCGTCCCGCCAGACTCGCACCGACACCATCTGCCCGTACTGCGGGGTGGGCTGCACGCTCAGCCTCCACGTCCAGGACAACGAGATCGTGCGGGTCACCTCCCCCCACGACCAGTTCGTGACCCGGGGGAACCTCTGCATCAAGGGCCGCTTCGGGTTCTCCCACGTGCAGAACCGGGCCAAGGACGAGCCCTCAGGTTCCGGGTAGGGCGAACCAGATGGTGAGGCCGTAGCGGACTCCCTTCTGCACCGGTTCGGCCCGGTGGGGATGGGTGACGAGGGAGGGCCAGGCGACCAGGTGACCGACGGGGACGCCGGCGTTGTCCCAGGCCTGGCGGGGAAAGGCCAGCGCCCCACCCCGGTAGCCGTGGTTGAGCCGGACGGTGCCGCTGACCTGGGCCACGTCGTGGTGGAGGGGCAGCCCCTCGGTGGTCATCCCCCGGGGATCACCGCCGGGCCCCCGGGCGGGCTCGTAGCGGATCACGAAGGCGTCGTGGAGGCCGGTGGGGGCGGCTTCGGGCCAGTGCTGGTGGAGGGCGGGCCACACCCGGGTCATCAGGTCCTCTTCCAGGAGGCCGGCCAGGCGGGGGGAGAGGGTGAAGAGGGAGACCTCGGCGCCCGGGACCGGATCGTCCGGGTCGGAGGCCCAGATCCCGGCCACCTCGGCCGCCCGGATCAGGGCGGCGCAGAACCCCGACGTCCAGAAGGGCATGACCAGGATGTCGGGGGCCGCCTCCACCGCCTTGTCCGGGGCGGGGTCGACGGCGCCGTCGTAGCGCAGGAGGGTGGCCAGGTCGCGGCTCCCGGCATCGGCGAGGTCCCGGGCCAGCCCGTCCATCGGCGCCGCGAGCCGGTCGCGGGCGGAGCCACCCCGGGCCCCGGGCGCAGGTGAGGGGTCGATGGCCACCACCGGGCGCTCGTTGCCGGCGTGGAGGCGGCCGCCGACGGCCACCACGTCGGTCCCCGTCCCGTCGAGGACCCGGAAGATCTGGCCGCCGCTGTCCAGGGCCAGCTCGGCGTTGCCGGCCAGGAGGGCGCCGGCCAGGCGATCGGCGTCGTCGGTGCCCTCGGGGAGCGAGGCCAGCACCCGGCGCAGGGCACCGGCCGGTCCGCACAGCCCGAGGGGGAAGGGGTGATGGCGGTAGGGGAGCGCCCCCAGCCCGGCGAGGAGCACCCGGGGCAGGCGCATGGCCGACGCGCCGACGCTGACGGGCAGCGCCGAGGTGGCCACCGCCACCGACTCGCCGAACACGGCATGGGCGGCGGTGATCTCCTCCGGCCCGCCGGCCACCAGGGCATTGGCGTCCGGATGGACGAGCACCAGGTCGTCGGGAGCAGGGTTCAGCTCGTCGAGGCCGGTGGCCAGGGCGTCGAGCGAGGCGGCGGCGACCACGTGGACGGGGCGCATCCGCACAGTCTGGATGGTCCGGGAAGGATTTGCCTCGGTATCCGAGGCGATCGCTTCCCGAATGCGGGTCAGGCCCGGGCTTTCCAAGCGGTGGCCGGGAGGTGCCAGATGCCGTGGGGTCTGGTGGGGAAGAAGGACAGCGTCCGCTCCTCCAGGAGGGAGAAGCCGAGCCGGCGGGCCACGGCCTGGGACCGGCGGTTGGTGGGCAGGATCACGCTGAACACCTCGGACAGCCCCAGGTGCTCGAAGGCCCAGGCCACGGCCCGGGCGCCGGCCTCGGTGGCGTAGCCCTTGCCCCAGTGCCTCGGGTGAAGCGTCCAGCCCACCTCGACCCCGGGCCAGTCCTCCCAGCCGGGGCGGTGCAGGCCGGCCCGGCCCACCAGGGCCCCGGTGACCCGTTCCTCGAGAGCCCAGTGGCCCGTCCCCCGGAGCTGCCACTGGCCCACCCAGGCGGCCATCTCGGTGAACGCCCGCCCGGGGCCGACGTCGTCGGGCAGGTGGAGCGAGGCCCGGACCGGCTCGGCCCGGAGCACCTCGGTGAAGGGTCCCAGGTCCTCGTCGCGGAACGGCCGCAGCACGAGGCGCTCGGTGGTGAGGACGGGGCAGGCGGTCACCCGCCCAAAGCTATCCCGTCCGGCTGGCGGCGTTCCTGAGCAACGACAGGTGTTGCGGAGGAACGCCGGAGTGTGGCGGCCCGAGTCGATCCGGCTGGCGGCGTTCCTGAGCAACGACAGGTGTTGCGGAGGAGCGCCGGAAGATCGAGCTAGGCGGGGAGGTAGCGGCTCGAGCGGTGGTACCAGGCATACCCGAGGCCGCCCAGGAGCAGCAGGCCGAGGCCGGCGGCGCCGGCGGCCGGGAACCCGCCGCCGCCCCCGCCCCCGCCCTTGGGCGCCTTCGGGGGGGACGTGAGTGCCGCCTCGAAATCGGGCTCGGTGGTCGTGGTGGTGGGCTCACCGTCGGGGGTGATGTCGGGCGTCGGGATCCACTCGGCGGGCAGGGCCAGCGCCGTCGTGGTCGTCGTCTCCGGGGCCTTGGTGGTCGTCGTCGAGCCCTTCTTCTTGGCCGTGGTGGTGGTCGAGGGCTTCTTGGCGGTCGTGGTCGTGGCCCGGGCCGTCGTGTCGGTGGTGGGATTGCCGGTGCTGGCCTGGGCCGGCGGCTGGGTGGTCGGCGGAGCCGCCGGCGGTTGGGTGGTGGTCGTGGTCGACCGGGGCCGGGTGGTGGTCGTGGGGGCCGGCGGCGCCGTCGTGGTGGTGGTGGTGGGCGGCGGGGCCGTCGTCGTGGTGGTGGTGGGCGGCGGGGCCGTCGTGGTGGTCGTGGTCGGCGGCGGCGGCGGGGGCTCGGCGGCAACGCGAACGACTCCGGTCATGCCGCTCGAGAGGTGGTGGTAGCAGACATAGCCGTAATTGCCCGCGGTGGTGAAGGTGTGGCTAAAGGTTGGGGAGTTCGCGTCCAACTCCACCGTCTGCGCCCACTCGGCATCCGTCAACTCGCCGTCGCCGTTGCGGTCGAGGGTTACGGCGTGGCTCGTCTCCCCCTGGCCCAATATCCATGTGACGGTGTCATTCGCGTTGATCTCCCGTTCCCTCGGCGTGAAGGCGGTGTTGGCGGCCGTCACCTTGTGCTCGATCGGCTCCGCCTGGGCAGGGGGAGCGAAGGCCACGGCACACGGCAGGGCTATGGCGCTGACCAGGGCCAACAGGGTCAGCCGGGGGGCTGTACCACGGAACATTTGTCCTCCAGGCGGCGCGGGGGCGCCGACTACGGTGAATTCGTGACGATCCGGGCACTCTCCTCTTTTCTGTCGTCCGGCGGTTCATCCCAGGTTTACGGGGGCTCCCAGGCGCTCCACAGGCTCCTCACAGCCGCAGGCGGTGAAGTGGTGCCATGAGTGACTCGGACTGGAGCCCGCCCGACCCCTCGACCGCGGCGTCGGAGGCCCCGACGCTCCCCGCCGGGCCGACCTTCCCGGCCGGGCCCCCGACCTTCGAGGCCGAGCCCACCCGACCCGAGTTCCTGCCCGCCGAGGCGCCCGCCCCCGGTCCCGGTC
>JBOGFE010000464.1:0-2299 GCA_050741935.1 Acidimicrobiia bacterium
GCACGTACCAGCTGTCGTCGCCGATCCGGACGACGGCCAGGCGGCATCCACCGGTGTCGACCCGGATGGACGAGTCGGGCTCGACGTCGCCCACGGAGCAGACCTTGACCTCAGGCAAGGGAGCTCCCCCGGCCCTCGTCGGGATGGCAGCAGCGGCGGGCTTCGAACTTGCGGGCCACGGCCGAGCGCAGCGGCCCGGCCAGGTCGGAGAGGGGCAGCCGGGTGATGACGTCCTCGAAGAACCCGAACACGATGAGTCGCTCGGCCACGTCGGGCGGGACGCCACGGCTCTCCAGGTAGTAGAGCTGGTCGAGGTCGATGGGGCCCACGGCCGAGGCGTGGGAGCACTTCACGTCGTTGGCCTCGATCTCCAGGTTGGGGATCGACCACGCCGCCGCCCCTTCGGAGAGGACCAGGTTGCGGTTGGTCTGGGCCGCCCGGGCCCGCTGGGCGCTCTCCCGCAGGTGCACCAGGCCCGAGTAGACGCTGCGGGCCTCGTCCTCCACCGCCCCCTTGAACAGCAGGTCGGAGGTGGTGTGGTGGGCGTCGTGGTCCTGGAGGGTGCGGAAGTCGAGCATCTGGGACTCGTTGGCGAAGTAGACCGCCACCATCTCCGACGAGGCGCCCGGCCCGGCCAGGAGGGCTTCGGTGCGCAGACGGGCGTAGTCGCCGCCCAGGGCCACCGCCGAGCTGCGCAGGGTGGCGTCCTGGCCCACCCGGGCCCGCTGGAGGGCGATCTGGGTGACGTGCTGGCCCTGGTCCTGCAGGCCGAGGTAGCTGACCCGGGAGGCGTCGCCCACCACCAGCTCGGTCACGGGGACCGTCAGGTGCTCCTCCTCGTCGTCGAACGAGTCGAAGCGCTCCAGCACCGACACCTCGGCGTCGGCCCCGGCGACGACCAGGGTGTGGGGAAAGGAGGTGAGGCCCCGGCCGCGGCTCTCGTGCTTGACCAGGAAGGGCCGCTCGACGACCACCCCGTCGGGCACGCGGATGAAGGCCCCGCCGGCCAGGAAGGCGTCGTGGAGGTCGACGAACGGATCCCGGGAGGTGTCCGAGCAGGTCCCCAGCCACTCCCGGGCCTCGGGGTGGACGGCCAGGTCGCCCAGCACCACGCCCTTGGAGGCGAGGGCCTCGTCGAGGGTGGCCTTGACCACGAATCCGTTGCAACAGACCACGAAACCGGCCCACTGCCGGGTGTCGCCGGCCGACGACTCGGGACCCTGGTAGGGCGGCGCCGGCCGGTAGCGGTCCAGGTCGAACTGGTCGATGCGGCTGTACCGCCACGCCTCCTCGGCCGGGGTCGGCAGCGCCTCGGCGGCGAAACGCTCGGCCGCGGCCAAGCGCCGCTCCACCAGCCACTGCGGGCCGGCCAGAGCCTGCGCCGCCTCGGCGGTGAAGGCACTCACGCTGGTCGTTCCTCCGTTAGCCGACGGCGCCTTCCATGGACAGCTCGATGAGCCGGGACAGCTCGACGGCGTACTCCATGGGCAGGGTCTTGACCACCGGTTCGATGAAGCCGTTGACGATCATGGCCGTCGCCTGGTTCTCCGACAGCCCCCGGGACATGAGGTAGAAGATCTGGTCCTCGCCGACCTTGGAGACGGTGGCCTCGTGGCCGATGCGGGCGTCCTGCTCCTCGATCTCCATGTAGGGGTAGGTGTCGGAGCGGGAGTCCTCGTCCAGGATGAGGGCGTCGCAGCGGACGTGGCTCTTCGTCTTGTGGCAGCCCGGGTCGACCCGCACCAGCCCGCGGTAGGTGGTGCGGCCGCCGTCCTTGGAGATCGACTTGGACTCGATCAGGCTGGTCGTCTCGGGGGCGGCGTGGATCATCTTGGCCCCGGCGTCCTGGTGCTGGCCGGCGCCGGCGTAGGCCACCGAGAGCACCTCGCCGTGGGCCTTGGGCCCCACCAGGTAGACGGACGGGTACTTCATGGTCAGCTTGGAGCCCAGGTTCCCGTCGATCCATGACACCTTGGACTCGGCCTCGGCCCGGGCCCGCTTGGTCACCAGGTTGTAGACGTTGGGGGACCAGTTCTGGATGGTGGAGTAGCGCACGTCGGCGCCGGGCTTGGCCACGATCTCCACCACCGCCGAGTGCAGCGAGTCGCCGGTGTAGACGGGGGCCGAGCAGCCCTCCACGTAGTGGACCGAGGATCCCTCGTCCACGATGAAGAGCGTCCGCTCGAACTGGCCCATGTTCTCGGCGTTGATCCGGAAGTAGGCCTGGAGCGGCATCTCGACGTGGGTGTCGGGGGGCACGTAGATGAACGACCCGCCCGACCACACGGCCGAGTTGAGG
>JBOGFE010000465.1:0-3812 GCA_050741935.1 Acidimicrobiia bacterium
GGAGAGGCCGGCTCGGGTGCAGGCGCCGGTGCCGGGGCTGGCGCCGGCGCCGCGGCGGGCGGGGGGGTGGGCGACGGAGGGGGGGTGGTGGCCGGCGGTGTCTCCTGGGCGTCGGGGTGAACTTCCAGGCACGACTTCTTGCTGATCACCGACCCCTCCATCGCTTCGCCCGCCGGGTCACCGGACAGCTGGGCCTGGGTGCAGACGAAGGTGCCGCGGGGGAGCCCCTCGGGGACGACGAAGGAGTGGAATCCTTCGCCGTCGTTCCCGGGGACATCTTCACCAAGAGACATCTCGGGGTGGAACGTGTCCACGATGCGCACGCACACCAGCATCTGGCGCAGCGACTCCCAGTTCGCCGGCGCCCAGCCGATGGTGGCGGTCACGGTCTGGCCGGGGCGCGCTTCGCCCCGGGCGGGTGGGTCGGTCTGCAGGACGAGGTGGACGTCGGGCTCGCCGGCGAAGACGGTGTCGCAGGCGCCCGGGGGGATCTCCGCGCCTGCGACTGACGGGACCAGGGCGCCGGCGGTGGCAGCCAGGGGGATGAGGAGGAAGTGGGGGATTCTTCTCACGGCCACTCAATTCCCTCGTCAGGGGCCGTTTCCTCTTCTTCCGGCAAGACGTCACAATGCCGCAATACGCCTCGTCATGAGGCCGCAACACAGGGATGGGACAAACCCGGACGAGCCCGACATTTCTGCGTCGTTGCCCGGTCGGGCGGGTGAGGGGTGCTCCCTCGTCGGGCAAAGCCAGGTCCTCCTCGGGACACCCCTCCCCCTCCCTCCCTCGGTGAGGGCCCCGGCCTACGCTGCCGGGGTCATGACCGGCGACGACGATCTTGTTGCGCTGGCCCGGGCGCTCTACCTTCCCCGCCTCATCGAGGAGAAGATGCTGCGCCTGCTGCGCCAGGGCCGGCTGTCGAAGTGGTTCTCGGGTATAGGCCAGGAGGCCATCGCCGTGGGTGTGGCCGCCGCCCTGCGCCCCGACGACTTCATCCTCCCCCTGCACCGGAACCTGGGGGTGTTCACCACCCGGGGCCTGGACCTCGACCGGCTCCTGCGCCAGGTGCTGGGCCGGGACGGCGGCTACACCTCGGGCCGGGACCGCAGCTTCCACTTCGGCGTCCTCGAGCACGCCGTCGTAGGGATGATCAGCCACCTGGGGGCCATGCTGCCCGTGGCCGACGGGCTGGCGCTGGCCGGCCGGCTGCGGGGGACCGACCGGGTGGTGGCGGTGTTCTCCGGCGACGGCGGCACCAGCGAGGGCGACTTCCACGAGGCGGCCAACCTGGCCGCGGTATGGCGACTGCCCGTCCTCTTCGTGGTGGAGAACAACGGCTGGGGCCTGTCCACGCCGACGGTCGAGCAGTACGCCTGCGAGCACCTGGCCGACCGGGGCCCGGGCTACGGCATGCCCGGCGTGGTCGTCGACGGCAACGACCTGCTGGCCGTCATGGAGGCGGTGGGGGAGGCGGCGCAGCGGGCCCGGGCCGGGGAAGGGCCGGCGCTCCTCGAGTTCCTGACCTACCGCATGCGGGGCCACGAGGAGGCGTCGGGGACGGCGTACGTGCCGCCCGAGGAGCTGGAGGAGTGGGCCCGGCGCGACCCGCTCGTCCGCTTCGAGGTGGTCCTCGACCAGCGGGGGGTGCTGCCGGAGGCGGAACGGGCCGGCCTGCGGGCGGAGCTGACGGCACGCATCGACACCGCCGTGGAGGCGGCGCTGGTCGCGCCTCCGCCGACGTCGACCCCCGATGCCGAGGTGGCCGCTGTCTGGGCGCCGGCGCGCCCGTCACGCTCGTTATCCCCGCCGCCGGACCCGGCGCCGGAGCCGGAGTCGCGGCGTTACCTCGATGCCATCTCCGACGGCCTGCGGGAGGCCATGCGGGCCGACCCCGGTGTGGTCCTCCTCGGCCAGGACATCGCCGAGTACGGCGGGGCGTTCAAGGTGACCGCCGGCTTCGTGGAGGAGTTCGGCAAGGAGCGGGTCCGCAACACCCCCATCGTGGAGTCGGCCGCCCTCGGCTGCGCCCTCGGACTCGCGCTCGACGGCTTCCACCCCATGGTGGAGATGCAGTTCGCCGACTTCATCGCCTGTGGGTTCAACCAGATCGTGAACAACCTGGCCACCACCCGCTACCGCTGGGGCGCCCCCGTGCCCGTCGTCATCCGGGCCCCGGTCGGCGGGGGCGTGGCCTCCGGGCCGTTCCACTCCCAGAACGTCGAGGCGTACTTCGCCAACGTGCCCGGGCTCAAGATCGTCGCCCCGGCCACGCCGGCGGATGCCAAGGGCCTGCTCCTGTCCGCCTTCGAGGATCCCAACCCGGTGCTGTACCTGGAGCACAAGGCGCTCTACCGCTCGGCCACCGGCCCGGTGCCGCCCGGCTGGTACACGGTGCCCCTGGGTCAGGCGCACCGGGCCCGGCCCGGTCGGGACGCCACCGTGGTCACCTGGGGCGTCGGCGTGGTGTGGGCCCTGGAGGCGGCCGGCGTGCTGGCCGAGGAGGACGGCGCCGAGGTCGAGGTCATCGACCTGCGCTCCCTCCGCCCGTGGGACGAGACGGCGGTGCTGGCCTCGGTGGAGCGCACGGGGCGGGCCCTCGTCGTCCACGAGGCGCCCACCACCGGCGGCTTCGGTGCCGAGATCGCCGCCGTGATCGCCGAGCGGGCCTTCGCCCATCTCGACGCCCCCGTGGCCCGCCTCGGCAGCCTCGACGTCCCCGTTCCCTTCAAGCTGGAGGACCTCACCTCGGCCAAGGGTCGCCTCCTGCCTACGCTGCGACGCCTTCTCGCCTACTGAGCGCCCGCCGCACCCGCCGTACCACGCCGGCCGGGTCGCGGTGGATCTGCGCCCACGTGACGTGGATGAGGATCCACCCGGCGATGGCCAGGTCGGCGTCCCGCACCGAGTCCGTCTCGAACGCCAGGTCGGTGAGGTGATGCGCCTTGCTCTTCCCCTCGATCCCGACCCTCAGCTCCGGATAGGCGACATCGATCCGGTACCCGGACCCGGCGACTACCGGATGCTGCAGCTCCGGTTCCGGCAACCCGGCCTCCATGAGGAGCCTCCGGATCGCATCCTCGAACGTCGTCTCCGGACACCCGATCCGCGAGTACAGGTCCAAGTCGGCCCTCAGCCGCGTGATCCCCCGCCGCCCGTGACGGGCATGCGCCTCCAGCGTCTCGTGCAACTCCGTCCAGCTCACGAGCTTCTTCTTCCGAGCACTGAACAACCCCCGCCTCGCCACCTCGGCATTCGGCTCTCCGGCGTAGAGATCGAGCACCAGCCGAGCGACGTCGGTGACGGGGATCCCCTGGCGGGTGTCCGGTCGGATCAGCTCGTAGTCCGGGCTCCGATGGATTGTCACGTCGGTCCGCCGGCGCTTCTGGCGATGAAGGGGGACGGTCAGGTGCACGGTCCGGTGGGAATCGAAGCCATCGAGGTCATAGAGGGCGGCCGCCGAGCGGTGGGAGACGACGGCATCATCGCCGGCCGAAAGGCGTTCCGCCTGGATCCTCCGCTGCCAGCTGGCGGGTGCACCGTGCACGAGGAGGACCCGGGGGGCGACCCGCACTAGCTGGCCGCTGGTGATGATCCGGTCGAGCGTCTTGGGTCTGACGCCGATCTCCCGGAGCTGTGCCAGTGTCACGAGGCCGTGCTGGCCCTCGGCCAGGCGCCCCAGTCGAGCCAGTGCATCGTCTGTCATCCGACCGTCCTCCATTTCCTGTGACGTTCCGACCCGCACGGGGCGGCACGAATGTCACAAGAAAGCGTGGGGGTGGGGGAAGCAGCCGGGGGAAGGGGGCCGGGGGAAG
>JBOGFE010000466.1:0-4879 GCA_050741935.1 Acidimicrobiia bacterium
CCACGATCCGCTTGTCCAGGAGCAGTTCCGGGACGTCGCCTTTCACCACAGCCTGAGCGAGGCCCTCGACGATGGCGGTCTTGCCCACGCCGGCCTCACCGAGGAGGACGGGGTTGTTCTTGGTCCGGCGGGAGAGGACCTGGATGACCCGGCGGATCTCCTCGTCCCGCCCGATGACCGGGTCGAGCTTGCCCTGGCGGGCGGCTTCGGTGAGGTCGCGTCCGTACTTCTCGAGCGCCTGGTACTGCTCCTCGGGGTTCTGGCTCGTGACCCGATGCGAGCCGCGGACCTCGCGGAGCGCGCCGAGCAGCTCCTCGCCGCGCTGCAGGACGTGCGGGGCAGCCACCGCGTCACCTCGCAGAACCCCGAGGAGCAGTACCAGGCGCTCGAGAAGTACGGCCGCGATCTCACCGACGCCGCCCGGGCCGGCAAGATCGACCCTGTCATCGGGCGGGACGAGGAGATCCGCCGGGTGATCCAGGTCCTCTCCCGGCGGACGAAGAACAACCCCGTCCTCATCGGCGAGCCCGGCGTTGGCAAGACCGCCATCGTCGAGGGCCTCGCCCGGCGCATCGTCGAGGGCGACATCCCCGAAGGGCTGAAGAACAAGCGGCTCGTCGCCCTCGACCTCTCGGCCATGGTGGCCGGGGCCAAGTACCGGGGCGAGTTCGAGGAGCGGCTCAAGTCCGTCCTCAAGGAGATCGCCGACGCCGCCGGCGAGGTCATCACCTTCGTGGACGAGATGCACACGGTGGTCGGCGCCGGCGCCGCCGAGGGTGCCATGGACGCCGGCAACATGCTCAAGCCCATGCTGGCCCGGGGCGAGCTGCGCATGATCGGCGCCACCACCCTCGACGAGTACCGCAAGTATGTGGAGAAGGACCCCGCCCTCGAGCGCCGCTTCCAGCAGGTCTACGTGGGCCAGCCCTCGGTGGAGGACACCATCGCCATCCTGCGGGGGCTCAAGGAGCGCTACGAGGTGCACCACGGCGTGCGCATCCAGGACAACGCCCTGGTGGCCGCGGCCGTGCTCTCCGACCGGTACCTCACCGGGCGCTTCCTGCCCGACAAGGCCATCGACCTCGTCGACGAATCCGGTTCCCGCCTGCGCATCGAGATCGACTCCATGCCCACCGAGATCGATGTCGTCGAGCGCCGGATGCGCCAGCTCGAGATCGAGCGGGTGGCGCTGGCCAAGGAGACCGACGAGGCCTCCAGGGAGCGACTGGCCGACCTCGAGGCCGAGCTGGCCAACCTGCGGGAGCAGTCGACGGCCATGAAGGCCCACTGGCAGGCGGAGAAGGAGGCCATCACCGAGATCCGGGTCCGTAAGGAGGAGCTGGAGACGGCCCGGGGCGAAGCCGAGCGCCTGGAGCGCGAAGGCGATCTGGCCAAGGCGGCCGAGGTTCGCTACGGCCTCATTCCCGAGCTGGAGCGGGCGGTGACGGCGGCGTCGGCCCGCCTCGACGAGCTGCAGGCCACCCAGAGGATGCTGAAGGAGGAGGTCGACGAGGAGGACGTGGCCGAGGTCGTGTCCAAATGGACCGGCGTTCCCGTCTCCCGCCTCATGGAGGGAGAGGTGGCCAAGCTCGTGCGCATGGAGGAGGTGCTGGCCCAGCGGGTGGTGGGTCAGGCCGAGGCCGTGACCGCGGTCGCCAGTGCCATCCGCCGGTCCCGGGCCGGCCTGTCCGACCCCAACCGGCCCATCGGCTCGTTTCTCTTCCTCGGCCCCACCGGCGTGGGCAAGACCGAGCTGGCCCGGGCCCTGGCCGAGTTCCTCTTCGACGACGAGCGGGCCATGGTCCGCATCGACATGGGGGAGTACCAGGAGAAGCACACGGTGGCCCGCCTCATCGGGGCCCCTCCGGGCTACGTCGGCTACGACGAGGGCGGTCAGCTCACCGAGGCGGTCCGCCGCCGCCCCTACGCCGTCGTGCTCCTCGACGAGATCGAGAAGGCGCACCCGGACGTGTTCAACGTGCTCCTCCAGGTCCTCGACGACGGGCGCCTCACCGACGGCCAGGGCCGCACGGTGGACTTCACCAACGCCGTGCTCATCATGACGTCGAACCTGCCCGTCGACCCCATGGAGTTCTTCAAGCCGGAGTTCGTGAACCGCATCGACGAGATCGTCCGCTTCCGGGCGCTGGACCGCGGCGACATGGCCGTCATCGTGGGCATCCAGCTCCGGTACCTGGCCGCCCGCATGGCCAAGAAGCGCCTGGCGCTCGAGGTCAGCCCGGAGGCCGAGCTGTGGCTGGCCGAGCGGGGTTACGACCCCGACTTCGGGGCCCGGCCCCTCAAGCGGGTCATCCAGAAGGAGCTGGCCGACCGTCTGGCCCTCGGCCTGCTCGAAGGCAGGCTGGCCGAGGGGGCCACGATCAAGGTCGACGTGGACGGGGACGGCCTGACATTGCGGTAGCGTCAGGCGGAAACGGCCGGGCGTGGGGCAGGGGCCCCACGCCCCGGAGGAGCCTGGGTGCAGGGGCCCAGGCGGGAAGGAAAGAATGGATGTACGTGAGACCCACGCCGAGACGCTGCGGACCACCCAGCGGGTGGTCGACGGGGTGCACCCCGAGCACCTGGGGAAGTCGACGCCGTGCGCGGAGTGGAACGTGGGTGAGCTGATCGCGCACTTGGTGGGGGTGAACGAGGTCTTCGCCGCCGCCGTCCGCGGCGAGGACCCCCGCTCGGCCAGCGAGGAGGACCTGCTCGGTGACGACCCGGCCGGGGCCTACCGCCGGTCGGTCGAGGAGGCTGTCGCCGCCTGGGGGCAACCCGACGTGCTCGAGCAGACCCTGCATCTGCCCTTCGGACACATGCCCGCCGCCTTCGCCATCGGGATCCACTTCATCGACAACCTGGTGCACCGTTGGGACCTGGCCACCGCCACCGGCCAGGACCACCTGCTCAACTCCGAGTCCGCCGGCCTCGCCCTGCAGATGTGCCAGCAGAACTTCGCCGCGATGCCCGCCGAGCAGGTGCGGGGCCCGGGCAAGCCCTTCGGCGACATCGTGGACTGGCCGGACGAAGCTCCCGTCCACGAGCGCCTGGTCGCCTTCCTGGGCCGCCATCCCCACGGCGGCCGGTAGCCCGATTCAGACCTCGAACGTGCCGCCGGAGCGCCAGTAGAAGCTGTCCCGGCGCTCGAGGAACCCGTCGTCCACCAGATAGCGCCGCAAGGCGGCGAAGTCGGGGTGGAAGGCGCTCAGGCGCTCGTTGACCACCTTCTCCGGATAGGGCCGGCCCGGCTCGAACAGGCGGGACAGGTAATCGAGGACGACCAGCCGCTTGGAGTGCACGACCGGGATCGAGGTCAGCTTCCCGTTGCGCAGAAAGGCCCTGAGCACCTTGTCGGCGTCGGGCCCGAGGCCCGAGTCGGGCTCCTCGGTCGCGGGCCGGCCCAGTGACTCCAGCGCCTCGCGGAAGCGCTCCGTGCTCAGGCGGTAGCCGTCCTTCTCCTGCTCCACCAGCCCCCCGCTGGTGAGTCGGGCCAGGGCCCGCCCGGCCCGGGGGACGTCGAGGCCGGCGGCGTCGGCGACCTCGGCGGGGGAGTGGGCGCCGAGAACCAGGGCGGCGACCACCCTCAGGCGGTCGTCGTCGCTCAGCAATCCGAGCAGGGTGGCGGCCTCCGAGCTCATCTCCACCATTGTGGCCGCAGGACGGGGTCCGCCATTTTGCCACGCTCCCGTTGCATCATCGGTGCCGCTGGTACCAACCTATGCAGTGGGGGGAGGTCCACAGGTGCGACTCCGGAGCCTGCTCGCGCTTGTTCTGGTCGCCGCCGGCCTCACGGCGGCGACCGCGGAGGGCCGGGTCGCTCCGGGCGTTCGGCTGGTGGCGCTCCGGGCCGGGTCCGAGCCGGTGTCCACGCCCTTCCCCCTCTCCCATGTCGGGGTGCAGTGGGTGGGGCGGGAGGACGCCGCCATCGAGGTCCGCACCGGCACCCCCGGTCAGTTCGGGCCCTGGCAGCGACTGGGCGTGGCCCACGACCTCGGGGACGAAGGGGCGGGCCTCCACCTCTCCGGCCTCGCCCGGGCCGACGGGGCCACGGTCGTCCAGGTGCGGGCCGGCGCCGGCGCCCGCCGGGTGGAGGTCGTGGCCATCGACGCCACCTCTGCCCCCCCGCCGACCACCGCGCCCGTGGTCGAGCCGGCCCCGGCCCCCGGCCCACCCGAGATCGTGACCAGGGCGGGGTGGGGTGCCGACGAGGGGATGCGCACGGGGGTCCCGGAGTACGCCCGGCCCCAGAAGCTCGTCGTGCACCACACGGTGACGCCCAACGACGACCCCGACCCGGCCTCCACCGTGCGGGCCGTCTACGCCTACCACACCCGTCAGAACGGCTGGAACGACATCGGCTACCACTACCTGGTCGACGCCGCCGGACGGGTCTACGAGGGCCGCTTCGCCCGTCCCTACGCTCCCGGCGAAGCCCCCACCGAGGAGGACCACGAGGGCCGGGCCGTGATCGGGGCCCACGCCAAGAGCCACAACGTCGGATCGATGGGCGTCGCCCTCCTGGGCGAGTTCTCGGGTGACGCCCAGCCCAGCCCGGCCGCCATGGACTCCCTGGTCCGCCTGCTGGCCTGGAAGGCGGACCGGCACGGGATCGATCCCCACGGCAGCGATCCCTTCACCCGTACCGACGGCTCCCAGGTCGCCTTCCCCAACCTGGCCGGGCACCGCGACCTGGTCCCGACGGGATGTCCCGGTGGCCGGCTCTACGACCGCCTGCCTGAAGTGCGCGACCGCGTGGCGGCGGCCGTCCAGCGCGTTCCCGCCCCGCCACCGCCCCTGCCGCCTCCGCCGCCGGTGCCCCTGTTCCCGGGGTTCTGGACGGTGGACGCCGCCGGCCGGGTGCTGGCCCGGGGCGACG
>JBOGFE010000467.1:0-4459 GCA_050741935.1 Acidimicrobiia bacterium
CCGCCCGGCGGCGCCGGCGGCCGGCAAGGCCGGGCCCAAGCCCCGTTCCGCCAGCACCCTGCGCCGGCTCCTGGACCAGTCCGAGAAGGAGCTGTCGGCCGCCACCGAGGAGCGGCAGCGCCTCCACGACGAGCTCAGCCGGGCGGCCGGCGACCATGTGGCGCTGGCCGAGCTGGCCCACGCCCTGGCCGGGGCCGAGGCTTGCCTGGCCGAAGCCGAGGAGCGCTGGCTGACGTTGGCCGAGGAGCTCGGCGGCTAACGGCGCTCGGTTCGGCGGACGGGTTCGCCGGGGCGCCAGGTCTCGATGACCAGGCGGTCGCCGTCGGGATGGAGCGAGGTGAGCACCACCTCGCGGAGGTCGAGCCGGAAGAGGTGGAAGGGCCCGGGCGGCGGGTCGTTGGCGTCGATGTAGGCCCGCTTCTCCTCGTCGTCGATCTCGACGGCCACGCCCGCCAGCTTGGCGTCGCCGCCGCTCATCGAGCTGTCCCCGGGGTTGGCGTGGACGGCGAAGCGGCCGTCGCGCTGCAGGTCGCGGGCCTTGACCGCCTCCCACATGGAGCCCACGGTGAGCTCGTCGCCGTGGTAGTCCACCTCGGTCCCGCTCACCCGGGGGGAACCGTCCCGGCGCAAGGAGGCCAGCACGTGGTGCTTGGTGGCCTCGAACCGGGCCCGTACGGCGGCGGCCAGATCGGGGGCTTCCGCCGCGAACTGCGTCCAGGTCGCCATGGGGTCGGGATTATGCCCGAAGGTGAGGCTCTGCGCCGTTTGCCCCCCCGGGTCCGGACCCGGTCAAAGCTTCAGAATTGGGGCCACCCGCCGAACCAGACGGTGTGGAGCAGCACACCACACCCCGTAGCGCCGCCCGCCAGGCCGGGCTCCTGTTCGGCGCGGCCGGGGTCCTCACCATCCTCAACAACTTCGTGCCCGGCAGCGGGTACCTGGACAAGACCTTCCTGTTCGCCGTCGGGGTGGTGTGCGTCGCCCTCGGCACTGGCGTGGCCTGGCTCCCCTGGGAGCGCTGGCCCGCCCGGGGCACCCTGGCCATCACCCCGCTGGCTTTCGCCGTCATCGCCGTCGCCAACCACCAGGGCGGGGTGAGCACCTACAGCTACGCCCCCTTCTTCATCCTCGTGTTCATGTGGGTCGGCCTCCACCACCCGCCACGGACCTCGTTCCTGCTCGCCCCCCTGGCCGCCGCCGCCTACATGCTCCCGGGCCTCCTGGCCGCCGACGCCCCTGACGGCGCCCTGTCGTCGGTCACCGTGGCCGTGCCGGTGTGCGTCCTGGTGGCGGAGACGATCGCCCGCACCGTGGGCCGCGTCCGGCGGGCCGAGCAGGACACCCAGCGCGGCTACGACCTCCTCCACCGCTCCCAGGCGCTGGCCAACGTGGGCAGCTGGGAGTGGGACGTCACCACCGGGGCGGTGGAATGGTCGCCGGAGATGTTCCGCATCCTGGGCGTCGCCGAGGGCGAGATCGACACCGCCTTCGAGCCCGTCCTCAACCTGGTCGTGCCCGAGGACCGGGAGCTGGTGACCAACCGGTTCCGCCAGGCGGCCAAGGGCGAGGCCGTGCCCGGGTTCGCCTTCCGCCTGACCCGCCCCGACGGGTCCCGCCGGTGGCTGTGGTGCGAGGGGGACCCGAGCACCGGGAACAGGCCCGGGGTCGTGACCGGCTTCGTCCAGGACGTGACCGAGCCCAAGCAGGTCGAGGAGGAGCTGTCCCGTCTCGCCCTCAAGGACGACCTCACCGGCCTGGCCAACCGGAGGGCCTTCGTCACCGTCGGCCAGCAGCTGCTGCGGTTGGCCGAGCGGGCGGGGGAGACGGCGCTGCTCATCTACATCGACCTCGACAACATGAAAGAGGTCAACGACACCTACGGTCACGCCGCCGGCGACCAGGCCCTGATCGAGGCGGCCGGACTGCTGCGGTCGACCTTCCGGGAGGCCGACCTGGTGGCCCGGCTCGGGGGCGACGAGTTCGCCGTGTTCCTCCCCCGCCACGACGCCGGGGCCAAGGCCGGCCTCGACCGGCTGCGCCAGGCGGTCGACCTGCGGGGGGACCGCTTCCCCTCCATCGCCCTCAGCATCGGCGTGTCCACCTACGACGGCGACGGGCCCTGCTCGATCGAGGACCTGATCAACCGGGCCGACGCCGCCATGTACGCCGAGAAGGCCCTCCGCCGCCTGATTCAGCCGTAGTTTTCCGGCTCGGGCCGCCCCGGGCCGGCGCCCCGAGTGGCTTCCTTCTACCCGACCGGCCGCCGGTCTGCTCTGATGCAGGCATGGCGAAACTGGATGACTTCTCCCGGATGGCGGGCGCCCAGGACGGCCTCGTGGTGGTGGGCGCCGCCCGGGCCGACGGGTCGGTGCAGGCGAGCGTGGTCAACGCCGGGGTGCTCGAGCATCCCGGCGACGGCACGCCGGTGGTGGCGCTGGTCGTCCGGGGCAACGCGCTCAAGCTCCGGCTCCTCCGCCGCCGGCCGGCGGCGACCGTCACCGTCCGCGACGGCTGGGAGTGGGTGACGGTGGAGGGCGCGGCCGAGTGCGCGGGCCCCGATGATCCCCACCCCGATGTCAGCCCCGAGGATCTGCCCGCCTTCCTGCGGGCGGTGTTCGTGGCCGCCGGCGGCAGCCACGACGACTGGGCGACCTACGACCGGGTCATGGCCGAGGAACGCCGGACCGCCGTCCTGGTGCGCCCGGCGAGGGTCTACGGCATGGTCCGCTGATCGACATCCACCGCGCCGGGGATCAGTCGTACAGCAGGCGGTAGAAGGCCTGGCGCCGGGGGTCGGGCCAGGCGCCGTAACGCTCGGCCAGCGGGGTGGGAACGGGAAGCGGAGGGGCGACCGCGCCAATCTACCGTGGCCCCCCGTGGGGGCCGGGCTGTCCGCCCCGACCCCCACGAACGAGACCATCACCGGGCCGGGCGCCGGATCAGTCCAGCGCCTGCCGGCCCCGGCTGAGCTTCCTCAGGGCCGCACCCAGGCCGAGAGCCAGGCCCCCGGCCAGGGCCATCCCGCTCAGGCCCGCGCCGGTGCGGGGCAGCATCCCGTCGGCCAGAGCGCCGAGCACCGAATCCTGCGTCCGGGGCGTCTCGGCCGGGGCCGCCGCCGGGGTCGCCGGCTCGGTGACCGCGAACAGCAGCGACTCGCCCGTTCCGCCCGAGGTGGCGACGGAGAAGGCCGAGGCCAGCTCGACGGGGGGGAGGAGTCCGCTCGAGATCCCGGCCAGTTCGGCGAGGCCGCCGCCCAACCCGCCGGCGACGTCGACGCAGGTGACCGTGAGCAGCGGATGGGCCAGCGAGCACAGCGCGCTCAGCTGCTCGTCGCTGCCGATCTCGGTTCCGTTCACGCCGACCAGGAACGAGCCGCCCTTGCCCTCCGAGCTGACCTCGGAGTGGAACAGCACGATGCGCAGGATGTCACCCAGCCCGAGGTCGACCCCGTTGGAGAAGCCCTCGCCCGTGCTCTTCTCGTCGGTGTGGGTGGCCTGCGACTCCGACTCGAGGACATCGACGTCGAGGACCTCGGGAACGCCGGCCCGGGCGGCGGCGGAGGACCCGCTCGAGGACCGCTCGGTGGCCGACTCGGATGCGGTCGCCTGCCACGGCGCCACCTGGACCTGGGCGGGGAGGGTGGAGCCGGTGTCGAGCAGCGAGCCCTCGCTGGTGCCCGGCCCGGACTGGGTTCCGCCCAGACCGAGCAGCGGCTCACCACCCACCTCCACCACCGAGGCCTGGGCACTGGAGGTTCCGGGATCGGCCTGGGCGCCGGTGGTCGAGACGTCGAGGAGGTCGGCCACGGACAGGGCGGTGGCGGTGGCACTGGACGGTGGAGCCGGGATCAGCCCGGGCCGCGCCGCCTGGGCGGCCACCGGGAGGGCCAGGAGGAAGCATGCCGGAGCGGCGGCGAGAAAGAACAGGCGTCGCAATGTCTTCTCCTTCGTCGTTGGAGGGAAGGGCGTGCAGGGGGCATGCTTTTCCTCCGCCTCTGAGAACAAAAGGCCCCCTCGTGAGGGTTGGGGCCTTTGCCCGGTTTTTTTCCGCCCGGTCGCGCCGAGAGTGACCGGGGTACGGCAGGATTGGCCCGTGACAACCGCGGCGACGATGCCGGCGCGCTGGGTCCGGCCCATGCGGCCCCGGGACCCCGACGAGGGTCACCGCGCCGCCACCCCGCTCGAGCTGTTCTTCGACCTGTGCTTCGTGGTGGCGGTGGCCCAGGCGGCCGACGGGTTGCACCACGGACTGGCCGGCGGGCATCCCCGACTTCGGGATCGCCACGCTGGGCTACGTGGTCATGCGCACCGCCCTCATCACCCAGTGGCTGCGGGCCGCGGCCGGTGACCCGGCGTGCCGGCGCACCGCCCGGCGCTACGCCGCCGGGGTGGGCCTGTGCCAGGCGGCATGGGTCCTCCTCCTGGCCGTCCCCGAGGGGTGGTACCTGTGGGGCTGGCTC
>JBOGFE010000468.1:0-5479 GCA_050741935.1 Acidimicrobiia bacterium
TCGCGGGGCCTGCAGCCCCGGGCGCGCTCGCGGTGCCGGACGGGGAGGGCGCGGTCGCACCCACGGCGGGATCGGCGGGCGCGGCGGGGACCGGCGCGGCGACGGCGGCGGCGACGGGACCGGCGCCGGTGAGAGCCAGGGCCAGGGCCAGGGTCACCGCGGCGACGCGGCGCGACCCGACCCGGTGGACGGCGTCGAACATGAGCGTTCCTCCGAACACGGTGTGGCGACCGGAGAGGTTGACCGTGATCCGGTCAAAAGGGGCCCTTCCCCGCGCTACATCCCTCATGTCGGCACGTTTCAACTGGTCCTCCATAGTCCTTTCGGAGTAATTCCAGCCTCCGTAAGCACGCTGGGAGCAGTAGTTCGGTCCGTCCCGGGTACGCCTCAGCGTTCCGGCGCTCCCAATGTCAGTGGGGCGGGTCCTCGCCGGTCAGGCCGTCGACCGACTCGCGGACGAGGTCGGCATGGCCGACGTGGCGGGCGTACTCCTCGATCAGATCGATCATGAGGCGCCGCAGGCTCGGAGCTTCCCCATCGGGCCAGTGGGCCGTGCTCGGCGTGTCGAGACCGTCGCCGGCGAGCGCCTCGGCGACGACGGCCCGGGCGCAGGCCACGGCGAAGGCCTCCACCCACTGCGCCACCCGCCCCTCCCGGTAGTCGGTCATCCCGGCGATGTAGCGCTCCTTGTCCCGGGCGAGGACCACGCTCACCGGCGGGACGTAGGACGGGGCCAGGCCGGGCCGAAGGACGACGTGGATGAGGGCCCGGCCGGTGCGGCCGTTGCCGTCGAGGAAGGGGTGGATGGTCTCGAACTGGGCGTGGACGACGGCGGCCTGGACGAGCGGGGGGAGGTCGTCGGCGTTGGCCAGCTCACACAGGTCGTCGAGGAGCGGCCGACCTCGGTGGGGGGCACGAAGTCGGCGCCGCAGGGGTTGTAGTCGTTGCCGCCGATCCAGTTCTGCTCGACCCGGATCCTCCCGGCCAGGTCCGGGTTGGTGGCCTGGGCCATGAGGACGCGGTGGATGGCGACGATCTCGTCCGGGCCCATCCCGTCGGCGGAGGAGGCCTCCTCGACGGCGAGCTGCATGGCGTCGATGTTGGCGAGGATCTCCCGGGTGGTGGTGCCGATGGAACGGCCCCCGTCCGATTCGGCCTCGGCCCGGGCGATCGAGTGGCGCCAGGGCACCGCCACCGCCCTCCCGTTCGCCGACGGGTCATTCACCGTCCTCTGCCAGATGGCGCTGATGTTCTTCCCCGACCGCCTCAAGGCGCTTACGGAGATGGGCCGGGTCGTCAGGCCGGGCGGAACGGTGGCCATCGCCGTCCCGAGCCATCTCGACGACCAGGTCGCCTTCTCGCCGTTCGTCGCCATGGCCGCCCGCCACGCCGGCCCCGAGGCCCTGTCGCTCTTGAGCACCTATTTCATCTGCGGCGACCTCGACGAGCTCACCGCCCTCGTCGAGTCCGCCGGTCTACGGGTCGCCGGCGCCCGCACTCACTGAGGGACCTATCGAGCTCCCTCCGGCGACGCCTTCGTGATCACCGAGGTCGAGAGCACACCGCCGTCGAACGCATCAGCGACGAGGTGTACCAGCGCATCCGCGCCGACGCCCACGAAGTGCTGGGACCGTTCACCGCGCCGGACGGCAGCGTCGAAGCGGCCTTCGAATGCCACGTCGTGGTGGCCGGCAGGCCATGACGCCCGCTTTGGCAACGGGACCAGAGCGTCGTCAGGTTCAGGGTCCGAGCCGGTAGAACCGCCAGAAGTCGTGCTCGATCGGGAGGACGTCGACTTGGCCGAAGCCGGCCTGCGCGCCGTAGGCGCGGACCGTCTCGGGGCGGATGACCGTGCCGGTGCCGGCGGAATCGTCATCGAGCATGCCAACGGCCAGGCAGTGCAGCACGCTCCAGCCGTAATTAAAGCGCTCGATCTCGTCGCCGGGGGCGGTGAATCGTTCCGCCACTCGCTCGTCGGCGACGACGACGCTGCCGCCGTCGGCGAGCAGATGGCGTGCGGCCCGGAGCGCCTCAACGGGATGGTTCATGTCGTGCAGGGCCTCGAAGATGGTGATCAGGTCGTAGCGGCCACTGAGCCCTGCGACACTCGCGTCGTAGGCAGCCGGCCGCACCCGGTCGGCGAGGCCGGCCGCAGCGACCTTGGCTCGGGCGGCCTCGATCGACGCGGCGTCGATGTCGATGGCGTCCACGATCACGTCGGGGTAGGCGCGGGCGATGGCGATGCTTGACCAGCCCGACCCACAGGCGAGGTCGGCGACTCGGGCGGGCGGCGCGGCGCGCAGGCGGGCATCCACCTCGGGAATCGATGCCAGCCAGCCAGCGAGCTGGTTGACGAACATGGGCCGGTTAATCGCCTCGATCCCCTCTCGCACGTCGGCGCCGTAGTCCTCGTACGGAACGCCCCCGCCCGTGCGGTAGGCGGCCAGCAGCGCGTCCATGGGCCCGATCACCCCAATGGCGAGTGTGGCGAGCGGGGTGAGGTAGTTGAGGTCCTCTTCATCGACGAATACAGCCCGGTGGGCAGCGGGCAGCCCGTAGCGCCGCTCGCGCGGCTCGGCGGCTGTGTCGTCGACGCTCAAGAAGCCAGCGACTGCCTGCTGCTCGGCCCACTCGCGCACGTAACGCTCGACCGTGCCAGTGCGGGCGGCAAGTTCTCGCGGTGTCGCATCGCCATGATCGGCGAGGACGCGGTAGAAGCCGAGCCGACCCCCGATATGGATTGACGCGATCTCGAGCGTGTCGATGGTGGCTGCGAACAGACGCTCGACGAGCGCCTCGGTGGCGCTGGTGGACGGCGTGACGGCGATCTCGGTCATCGTGGTTCTCCTTCGCGTCTCGGCCGAGAGGGCGGCACGGCGCGGCAGAAAGCATGCCCTTCGCCCTTCGACTGCGGACGGCATCCCGGCTGCTGGCTTGGTTGCCATTCGGAAACAACGTTAAGCGGCTCCACGCGATGAACCTTGGGGTGGGTTCACTGGGTGGGGCTGCTGATTGACGGATAGCGGTCCACCACGCGGGCCAAGGGTCTCGCGACGCTTGCGGCTGTTCAACGGCTGCAGCGAAGGAGACGCTTGGGCGAGCGTGCGGGCTTCATGCTCAGCATTGTGCCCTGTGGCGGCGCCCCACGGTATCGACGGAGTTCGTGACCAATCCGTGACCAGGGGCATTCAGCGCCATCCTGGGAAGGCCCTGTCCAACGCCTCTACCAGCACCTTCGCTGGGAGACACTCGTGGGCGAGGGGGGACTTGAACCCCCACGAGGTTGCCCTCACAGGCACCTGAAGCCTGCGTGTCTGCCATTTCACCACTCGCCCGGGTGAAGCCAAAGAGGTTAGCAGCCGCCCTTTCGGCCTGATCCGAAGGTCGCCCGCTGCTGACACAACCCGTCGTTAGACTCCGGCATGTGGGACTGACCGGGTTCGAGCGCCGCCTGGAGGCGCTCGTCGAGGGGGTGTTCTCGCGGGCGTTCCGGAGCGGCCTCCAGCCCGTGGAGATCGGCCGGCGCCTGGCGCGCGAGGTCGACAACGGCCGCACGGTGGGCATCCACGGCCTGATCGCCCCGAACCGGTTCACGGTCCGCCTCTCGGCCGACGACCGGGAGCGCTTCGCCTCCTTCGAAGAGGCCCTGGGCCGGGAGCTGGCCGACGCCGTCCGGGCCCACGCCCGCGACGAGGGCTACGGGTTCCTGGGCCAGGTCAGCGTCGAGCTGGAGGAGGACCCCGGCCTCAAGGCGGGCCAGTGCCTGGTGGGGGGCGAGATCGTGGCCGACCCCGGCGGGCGGGTGGGGACCCTGGTCACGGCCGAGGGCCGGCGCATCCCCGTGGCCGACGAGCCCGTGGTCATCGGCCGGCTCTCCAGCTGCGACATCCCCCTGGGGGACCCCCAGGTGTCCCGCCGCCACGCCGAGGTGCGGCGCGACGCCGAGGGTTTCTGCGTCTTCGACCTGGGCTCCACCAACGGGACGGTGGTCAACGGCGCCCCGGTGCGGGAGCGGCGCCTGTCCGACGGAGACGAGCTGCGGATCGGCTCGGCCACCATCCGCTTCGAGAGCTCCTGAGGCAAGCGGGTGCCGGAGGCGATCCTCACCATCCTCAAGTTCTGCTTCCTGGGTCTGCTCTACCTCTTCGTGGTGCGGGTCCTGCGGGCCGTCGAGGGCGAGCTGGCCGTGGGCCGTCCGGGCGAGGGCCGGCGCTTCCGGCTCCCGGGCCGGGGGGCCGCGGCCGACGGGGCGGGGCGTCCCTACCAGCTCCGGATGGTGGAACCCCCCACGGCCCAGGTCTTCCCCCTCTCCGAGGAGGTGACCATCGGCCGGGCGCCGGGCTGCTCGGTGGCCCTGGCCGACGACACCTTCGTGTCCCAGCTCCACGCCCGGGTCTACGTCCGGGACGGGCAGCCCTTCGTGGAGGACCTCGGCTCCACCAACGGCACCTTCCTCAACCAGGCCCGGCTGACCAAGACCCAGCGGCTGCGCAAGGGCGACCGCCTCCAGATCGGCCAGACCATCCTGGAGGTCGCCGGGTGAGCCCCGGGCCGGAGATGGTCCCGTGAGGTTCGCCGTGGGGGCCAGGACCGATGTCGGCCGGGGCCGGCCGGCCAACGAGGACACCTTCCTCGTCGACCACGAGGACCGGCTCTACGCCGTGGCCGACGGCATGGGCGGGCACCGGGCCGGGGAGGTGGCCAGTGCCACCGCCATCGACGCCCTCAGGGCCGCCTTCGCCGACGGCGCCCCCCTCGACGAGGCGGTGGGGGAAGCCAACGCCGCCGTGTTCGAGAAGGCCTCCGCCAACCTCGACATGCGGGGGATGGGCACGACGCTGACCGCCGCCGCCCTCGTCGACGACCACCGCGTCCTCCTCGGCCACGTCGGCGACTCCCGGGCCTACCTCCTGCGCGACGGCGGGGTCATCCAGATCACCGAGGACCACTCGCTCGTCGAGCAGCTCGTGCGGGAAGGCCGTCTCAGCCCCGAGGAGGCGGTCAACCATCCGCAGCGCGCCATCATCACCCGGGCGCTGGGCATCGATTCCGAGGTGGAGGTGGACACCTACCCGGTCGACCTCCGCCCCGGCGACCGGCTGCTGCTGTGCTCCGACGGTCTCACCAACATGGTGGCCGACAGCGCCATCGAGCGTGTCCTGCGCCGCCAGCCCGATCCCCAGGAGGCGGCCGAGACGTTGGTGGACATGGCCAACGAGGCCGGGGGCGACGACAACATCACCGTGGTGGTGATCGACGCCCTGCGCGACACCGCCGGGGAGGAGACGGCTGCCTACGCCCTCGAGCCCCGAGGGCCCGACGAACCCACCGGCGAGTGGTTCGCCTTCGACGAGGAAGACGAGGTGGACGCCGCCGCCCAGGTGCTGGTGGAGGACGAGGAAGCGGAGCCCGCCGAGGTCGTCGCCCCGCCGCCGCCCGAAGGTCGGGCCGGCCCGGCCCGGCCCGAGGCCCGTCCCGC
>JBOGFE010000469.1:0-3989 GCA_050741935.1 Acidimicrobiia bacterium
AGCTCCAGCTGCGCGTCGCCATGGGCGAGCCGCTCCCCCTGCGCCAGGAGGACGTGCGCCGCCAGGGCCACGCCGTCGAGGTCCGCCTCTACGCCGAGAACCCCGACGAGGGGTTCCTGCCCCAGTCCGGCCGCCTGCTGCACCTCCGCTGGCCCGACGGGACCCGGGTCGACTCCGGCGTCGAGGAAGGCTCGGTGGTCAGCACCCACTACGACCCCATGCTGGCCAAGCTCATCGTCCACGGCCCCGACCGGCCCCGGGCCCTGGCCGCCCTGGCCGAGGCCCTGGCCGAGACCGAGGTCCTGGGCCTGCGCACCAACCTGCCCTTCCTGCGGGCGGTGGCCGCCGACCCCGTCGTCGCCGGCGGCGAGGTCACCACCACCTGGCTGGAAGGGGCCTACCAGGACTGGAAGTCGGCGGCCGGCGACGTCCCGGAGGAGGCCATCGCCCTGGCCGGAGCGGCCGAGACCCACCGGGTGCTCAGCGCCGCCGCCGGCCCCGACCCGTGGACGACCGGAGGGCCATGGCGCCTCCTCGGCGCCCGGACCACCCGGGTCGTCGTCCAGCCCGACGGCGGGGAACGGGCCGTGGAGGTGGACGGCTCCGGCCCCTACCAGGTGGGCGCCCATGTGCTGGAGCCGTGCCTGGAACACCACGCCTGGACGGTCGACGGGCAGCCGGCGGCCGCCGCCCGGGGCGGTGACGCCTGGCAGGTGTGGTGGCAGGGGCTCCCCTACGAGCTGCCCCTCGGCCTGCGGCCCCGCCTGGTCGACGCCGAGTCCGGCCCTGCCCACCTGGGCGCCCCCATGCCCGGTACCGTCATCGCCGTGCGGGTGGCGCCGGGCGATCGGGTGACCCGGGGCCAGCCCCTGGTGGTCGTCGAGGCCATGAAGATGGAGCTCGAGATCAAGGCCACCGCCGCCGGGGTGGTGTCGGCCGTCCGCTGCGCCCCGGGCGACCAGGTCGACCGGGGCCAGGTCCTCGTCGACGTGGACCCCGAGATCGAGACCTGACCCGACCGATCGCCAGAGGTGTGTGCAGCGGTGCCGCTCAGAGCGGCTCGACTGCGCGCGCCTGTGGCCGCGCCTAGCTTGACCCCGTGCTCCCCGACCCCGGCACCGACCCCGACGACGTCCTCGAACTGTTCCTCGGCTTCTGGATCTCCCGCACAGTTATGGCCGCCGTGGAGCTGGGGGTCTTCGAGGCCCTGGAAGGCAGGTCCCTCGACGCCACCGAGGCCGGCGCCGCCCTGGGCGGCCTGGCCGACCGGCCGACCCGGGCCCTGCTCGACACCTGCGTGGCCGTCAGGCTCCTCGACAAGGCGGACGGGCGCTACACCAACTCGCCCCTCGCCTCCCGGTTCCTCCACGCCGGCTCGGAGTACTCGTTGCGCAACTACGTCCTCGACGAGCGGTGGTGCTGGGGAGCGTGGGGCCGGCTGGAGGACGCCCTGCGGGCCGACGCCCAGCAGCTGCCCCCCGACGAGGAGGGCTACCACGCCTTCCCCGCCGACTTCTTCTACGACTTCCTCCACGGCCACTCCCTGGCCATGGGCGAGCGCCTGGCCGAGGCGGTCGACCTCGGAGGCGTCCGGCGCATCATGGATGTCGGCGGCGGCTCGGGGGCGGTGTCCATTTCCCTGTGCCGGCGCTTCCCCCAGCTCGAAGCGGTGGTGGTCGACCAGGAACCGGTGGCGGCCAGAGCCGCCGAGCACATCGAGCGGGCCGGCCTCTCCGGGCGCATCGCCACCCACGCCGCCAACCTCTTCACCGACCCGCTACCGGCCGGCTGCGACGCCGCCGTGGTGGCCAACCTGCTCCACGACTTCTCGCCGGGCCGTTGCGCCGAGATCCTCCGCCGGGTGGCCGGCGCCCTCCCCGCCGGCGGGCGCCTGATCGTCATGGAGATCGTTCCCGACGACGAGCGCACCGGCCCGCCCCTGGCCGTCGCCTTCTCCGCCGCCATGGTGGTGAACACCGCCGGCGGCGACGCCCACACCGCGGCGGAGTACCGGGAGTGGCTCGCCGCCGCCGGATTCGGGGCCGTCCAGGAGCACCGCCTGCCCGGACGGATGGTCACCACCGCCTTCGAGGCCATCCGCCGCTGAAGGCCGGAGCGATCGTGGCCCTCCCAGGGCCAAGATCGCTCAAGCCTTGGCGTTCCTTCAGCCCACGGCCGGCCCCTGGGCCCGGATGCCGGCCACCGCCGTGGCCAGCTCGCCGGCGTCGAGGACGTCGGCCATCACCCCGACCTGGTCCTCGTAGACGTCGTCGGGGACCAGGGAACGGAGGGCGTCTTCGAGGATGTGGTAGACGGCGAGACCCAACTGGATCTCGGCCAGGGCCCCTGCACAGGCCGGGTCCCCGAGGACCACGGTCTCGGCGGCGATCTCGGCGGCCTCGGCGTCAGGGGCGCCGAGGATCACGACGAGGGCCTCCGGGCCGTGGCGCTCGGCGAGGCGGGCGATCGCCGCCTGGCTCTGCAGGTCCATGGCTCCCGACGCCGTTCAGACGAAGCACTCGGTGGCGGTGAACACCACCTCGGCGCCGGCGGCCTCGGCGCAGGCGGCGATGGCCGGTCCCGACACGCCGTCGCGTTCACCCAGGGCGATGACCTTCTTCCCGTTCAGCATGCTGCGGCTCCTCATCGATTCCATCTCAGGTCGGGGGCGGGGGGAGTGTGGCGGCGAGCCAGTCGTCGAGGCGTTCGGCGGTGAGGTCGGGGTCGGCGATGCGGCCGACCTCGGCCCCGTCCCGGAAGGCCAGGAAGGCGGGCAGGCCCATGAGCTTGAGCTCCATGCAGATCCGCCGGGCCCGGGGGGCTTCGAGCTTGACCACCCGCAGGTCCGGCCGGCGGGCGGCCAGCGCCTCGACGTGGGGGAAGAGGGCCAGGCAGCGCTGGCACTGCGGGCCCCACACGTCGACGAGCACGGCGCCGCCGGCCACCACGTCGAAGAAGTCGTCCCTGGTCGCCTCGGTCACCGTGCTCAACGCCACCCCTCCTGTTACTCGTTCGCTTCGAGCAGCACGCTCATCCCGTCGGACAGCTGCGACATGCGGCCCAGGAACAGGCTGCCCTTGGCCAGGAGCATCACCCGCCGGGCGCCTCCCCCGGCCAGGCGGTCGAGGGCGTGGGGCAGGTAGCACAGGGCCGAGGCCAGGTGCCCCTGGGTGGGGGCGAAGCCCGGCATGCCGTGGCCGGCCACGAAGGCGGCCATGTCCTCCCGGGCGATGTCGCCCCGCCGGGCCGCCAGCGCCGCCAGCGTCTTGTAGTTGCGGGCGGCCACGTCACCGGAGCCCTGGGGTTCGGTGATCTCGGGGTTGTGCAGCTCGGTGGCGTAGTCGCACACGTCGGTCATGGACAGGCCCAGGCGGGCCAGCGGCTCGACGGCCAGCGCCTCCATGATCTGGCCGGCAGCCCCGCCGGCGGCCACCGGGTGGCGGCCCACGGCGTCGAGGCGGATCCGGGGCGAGCACCCGTCGTCGCCCTCCACCAGGGCCGCCGCCCCGCCCATGACGTCCTCCAGGACGGGGAGGTCGTGGGCCAGGTGGCCCTCGAACTTCATGCCCAGCTTGGGCAGCGACCCGCCCGCCACCACCGCCACCCGTTGGAAGACCCCGGCGGTGACCAGGCTGGCCGCCAGGACCAGGGCGGGGACGGGGGCGGCGCAGAAGTCCTTCACGTCGGCGCCCGACGCCCGGGCCAGGCCGGCCGCCTCGGCCACCGCCTTGGCCATGTTCCCGCCGCCCCGCTGGTAGCGGTCGCCGACCGCCTCCTCACCGCAGCCGAGGACGTAGTCGACCGAATGGGGGTCGATGCCGTGGCGGTCGAGCAGGTGCAGCAGGGCCAGCGTGGCGGTCGCCTTCCCGGCCAGGTTCTCCAGCAGTACGGCGGCGGAGAGGGCCTCGTCGCCGTCGTGGGCCCGGCGCACCGCCGCCGCCGGCCCGGCCGGCGCCGCGCCCTCACCCGGGGAGGGGGGGAGTACGGCC
>JBOGFE010000470.1:0-5139 GCA_050741935.1 Acidimicrobiia bacterium
GGTCGGGTCTTCCTCCCTCACCCAGGTCCCCGGTTCCCAGGTGAAACTCGAGCGGACGTGCACGGCGACGCCGTGGTTCCGGGCGAACTCGACGGATCGCAGCGCCAGGACCCGGCCGCCGGTGGCCGCCATGTCCAGCATCTCCTCGTAGGACACCTGGCCCAGGCGCCGGGCGTCGGGCACCAGCCGGGGATCGGCGGTGTAGACGCCGGCCACGTCGGTGTAGATCTCGCAGGCCGAGGCGCCCAGGGCGGCGGCCAGGGCCACCGCGGTGGTGTCGCTGCCGCCCCGGCCCAGCGTGGTGACGTCGAAGGCGGTCGACACCCCCTGGAAGCCGGCCACCACCACCACGTTGCCGGCGGCCAGGGCGTCGGTCAGGCGCTGGGCCCGGACCTCGAGGATCTTCGCCTTGCCGTGGGTGGTGTCGGTCACGATCCCGGCCTGGGAGCCGGTGAAGGAGACGGCCGGCACGCCGAGGTCGATGAGGGCCATGCACAGGAGCGACATGGTGATCCGCTCGCCCGCCGTGAGCAGCATGTCCAGCTCCCGGGCGGCGGGGGACGAGGACACCTCGTTGGCCAGGCGGATCAGCTCGTCGGTGGTCTTGCCCATGGCCGAGACCACCACCACCACCTCGGAGCCCAGGCGGCGGGTGCGGGCCACGTGGTCGGCCACCGCCCGGATGCGATCCGGGTCGGCCACCGACGTGCCGCCGTACTTCTGGACGACGAGCGGCAGACCCGGGGCGCGGGGTGTCCCCGAGATACCTGAATGGGCGTGAGAAGTGGCGGACATCGCCCGATCGAGGCTATCAGCGCCGCTCCGACCCCAGGCATCGAATTCCCGGGCATAGACTCCCTCGCCATGTCTCCTTCCAGTGCCAAGCGCAGCCGCAAGCGCGCCAACGCCGCCGCCGCCCGGGCCGCCCAGCTCGAGGCCGCCCGCCAGGCGAAGCGCAAGCAGACCCTGATCCGGTTCGGGGTCCTCGGGGTGATCGTCCTCGCCGGCGCGGCCCTCCTCGCTTTCGTGCTCGGCGGTGACGGCGAAAAGAAGGTGGCCGCGACCGACGAGTCGACCAGCACCACCGCCGCCGCCGAGTCGACCACCTCCAGCCCGGAGACGACCGCCACCACCGCCGCCGCCGCCGGCACCGAGGAGATCACCTGCAACGACACCGAACCCAAGACCAAGGGGAACGGCAGGACCTACGACAAGGCGCCGGAGATGACCATCGATCCGGCCAAGAAGTACACGGCCACCATGGAGACGAGCTGCGGGAAGATCGTCATCGAGCTGGACGCCAAGAACGCCCCCGTGGGGGCCAACAACTTCGTGTTCCTGTCCCGGGAGAAGTTCTACGACGGCCTCGGCTTCCACCGGGTCATCCAGGACTTCGTCGTCCAGGGCGGTGACCCCAAGGGCGACGGCACCGGCGGTCCCGGCTACGACGTGCCCGCCGAGCCCCCCAAGGACAAGTTCAAGATCGGGGACCTGGCCGCGGCCAAGTCGCAGGCCGATCCGGCGGGCACGATGGGCTCCCAGTTCTTCCTGATCACCGGATCCCGGGGGGCGGCCCTGCCCAACGACTACGCCCGGTTCGGCACGATCACCGACGGCGTGAAGGTGGCTCAGAAGCTCGAGTCCTTCGGCCAGCCCGACGAGACGCCGTCGCGCAATCTCTACATCCTGAGCGTCACCATCACCGAGACCTGAGCGGGGTCGACCCCGTCCGACCCCTGCGCCGCCCCCCGCTGCAGACGGCGACAATGGAGCCATGACCACTGTCCCCGAGCGGCTGCGGCCGTTGCTGGCCGCCGGCTCCCCCCTCCAGGATCTGGCCGGCCGCTTCCGCGCCGCCGGCCGGAGCCTGTACCTGGTGGGGGGCTCGGTGCGCGACGCCCTCCTCGGGCGGGTCCGCACCGACAAGGACGACCTGGATCTCACCACCGACGCCCGGCCCGACGAGATCGAGGCCCTGGTGGGGGGCTGGGCCGACCACGTCTGGCTCCAGGGGAAGGCCTTCGGCACCGTCGGCTGCTCCCGGGGCGACCTCAACCTCGAGATCACCACCTTCCGGGCCGAGGTCTACCGCCCCGAGAGCCGCAAGCCCAACGTCGTCTTCGCCGACCACCTCGACACCGACCTGTCCCGGCGCGACTTCACCGTCAACGCCATGGCCCTGGCCCTGGGCGACGACGACCCGACCCTCGTCGACCCCTTCGCCGGCCTCGAGGACCTGGTGGTCCACCGCCGGCTGCGCACGCCCCTCGACCCCGAGACCTCCTTCCTCGACGATCCCCTGCGGATGCTGCGGGCCGCCCGGTTCATCGCCGCCCACGGCCTGGAGCCCGACCCGGCCCTCACCGCCGCCGTCCACGAGCTCAAGGGCCGGCTCGAGATCGTGAGCGCGGAGCGGATCGCCGACGAGCTGTCCAAGCTGCTCGTGGTCCCCGACCCCTCACCCGGGCTGTGGTTCCTGGTCGAGACCGGCCTGGCCGGTGAGTTCCTCCCCGAGCTGCCCGCCCTGGCCCTGGAGCAGGACCCCGTCCACCGGCACAAGGACGTGCTGGCCCACACCATCGCCGTGGTGGCCAAGACCCGTCCCGAGCTCGAGGTGCGCCTGGCCGCCCTCCTCCACGACGTGGGCAAGCCCAAGACCCGGTCCTTCGGCTCCGACGGGGTCAGCTTCCACCTCCATGACGTGGTGGGGGCGCGCATGGCGGCCGAGCGCCTGCGGGCCCTGCGCTTCCCCAATCACGTCGTCGACGCCGTCACCGAGCTCGTCGCCCTCCTCCTGCGCTTCCACACCTACAAGATGGGCTTGACGGACCGGGCCGTGCGCCGCTACGTGCGCGACGCCGGGCCCTACCTCACCCAGCTGAACGAGCTGGTGCGCTGCGACTGCACCACCCGCAACCAGGCCAAGGCCAAGGCGCTGTCCAAGCGCATGGACGACCTGGAGCGCCGCATCACCGAGCTGCGGGCCCAGGAGGAGCTGGATTCCATCCGGCCGGCGCTCGACGGCAACCAGGTCATGGCCATCCTCGGCCTCCCGCCCGGGCGGGTGGTGGGGGAGGCGCTGGCCATGCTGCTCGAGGCCCGCCTCGACGAGGGGCCCATGAGCGAGGAGGACGCCACCGCCCGGCTCCGGGCCTGGGCCGGAAATCGCCCTGACATCGGAAACCTCCCGCAGTAGCCTGCGGTCACAGTTCGTGGGCGGACCGTGACAACCAGCCCGGGGGGTGAGGGGTCCCCGGAGAGGAGGCGGACGGTGCGTCGCGCGGTACTGGTCGTGGTGGCCCTGGCGGCGGCGCTCGTCCCGGTTCCCTCCGGGGCGGAAACCCTCCAGCCGGTGGTGCTGATCCCCGGTTGGCACGGCGGGGCGTCGGCCTTCGACACGATGATCCCCGTCCTCGAAGCGGCCGGGATCCCCGTGCTCGACTTCGATCCCGCCCGCCCCGGCATCCAGGCCATGGACTACGCCCCCACCGGCGACGGCCAGCACATCTCCTTCGTGGCCGGCCACATCGTGGACGAGCTCATCACCGCCGCCCTGACCCGGGCCGGCTACCCGCCGGAGGGCCCGATCGACGTGGTCGGCTTCTCCATGGGCGGCCTGGTGGCCCGCTTCCTGATCGAGCACCCCGGCGCCGATGTGGACAACTTCAACTCCGACCGGGGCTGGTTCGGCGACGGGGTGGCCGACGTGGCCGGCGACTGGGCCGGCCGGATCGACGACCTGGTCATGCTGGGCACCCCCAGCCACGGCACCTGGCTGGGGTTCGTCCCCGGCACCATCGGCGGCTTCGGGCGCTGGAACCCCACCGGGGGCGACATGCGGCCGGGATCACCGTTCCTCCGCCGGATGGGGGGAGCCGAGCCGGCCGGGGAGCGCTACGTCACCATCGGGGGCGCCCCCCGGTACCTCCCCTTCCCCGCCCATGACTTCAACGGCGACGGGGTGGCCCACGGCTACGACGGCCTGGTGCCGTCGGAGTCGCCCTTCCTCACCGGTTCCGAGCCGTACCTGGTGCCCGCCCACCACGCCGGCCTGGTCAGTGATCCCGGGTCCGTCGACCTGGTGGTCAAGGCTCTGGGGCGCCGTGCCGACCCACCCGGTCGGGACGAGGCCAACCTGACCGGGCCGGCCACCGTCCGCCTGGAGCACGCCGCCCTCGCCTCCGACCATGACTGGGGCACCGACGACGAGTTCCGCTTCGCCGTCTCCCTCGACCCCGACGGGGGCAACGACTCCTACCAGCCCGTCGGGGAGATCGATTTCGAGCGCGACGCCCCCTTCACCCAGGACTGGGGCGACCGGGGTCCGACGGCCGGGCCGGTGACCCTGCCGGGGACGAGCCCCCGCGTCGACGTGCGCCTCGACGTGTGGGAGCACGACCCCTGGCGCCAGGAGGTGGTGACCACGGCCGTGTTCACCGACCTGATGCTCTCCGACGACCGCGACGGGATGGACTACTACGAGGCTGTCGTACCCCTTTCCGGGGGGCGCCGGCACGTGTTCCGGATCTCGCTCAACGGGGTAAGCAGCCGGACATGAGGCTCCGTGTCGCCATCCTGCTCGGCATCCTGGCCCAGCTGGTAGGCGTGCCGCTCGCAGCCGCCGCCGGATCCACGACCCCGGCGGTGGTCTGCGATCCCGTCCTCTACCTCTGCGCGTAGCCGGGCCGGGCGCCGGCCGCCGGCTCCAGCCACTCGACGGCGTAGGCGAGCACGCCCTCGATCGACCAGCCGCCTCCGATCGCCTCCTGCTCGGCGACGGCGGGGACCCCGAGGGAGGCTGCCAGCCGCTGCCGGCAGTCATGCACGACCGCCGCGAGTGCCCGCAACCCCCCGGCGGGTTCGTCGAGGGCGGCCCGGATGACGTCGCACGCACCAATCAGCCGGGAGGCGGGCAGGGGTTGCCCTCCGGCCTCGAGCACGAGGGCGGCGAGCTCCACGCCGTCCGCCACCCACCGCCGCGACCCCATCTCGGCCAGCAGGGCGAGCAGCTCGCGCACCAGCTCGCCCGACGTCGCTTCGTCACCGGTGAGCACGGCGGTCTCGGCCGCCCGGACCAGCGCCATGACCAGGATCCGCCGCAGGTGGAGCGCCCGGGCCGCGGCGACGGCGCCGGCGGCC